>NZ_JAIQXR010000050.1:0-3370 GCF_020166615.1 Sphingobium sp. 3R8
CGCAAACTCGACAATCGAAAACCATAATTTCAGTCGCTAGCCGCGCACTCTGGCGCTGATGCTGGGAAAATCGGCATCGTGTGGATACGCCACCGCAGGCCGCGCTCAACAATCAATCACCGTCGGATCGGCCAGGCGTCCGACAATCGCCGCAGCCGAAGTGTTTTCGTTCAGGGCTTGCCCTGACCCGTGAACGCTTCCGGATTCTCGCGGCGCTGCAATTCGTTCTCCACCGCCTCGCGGATGAACAAGGCGAGCCTACGGTTGCCCACGAGCGCCTCGATACGACGGATCGTGTCGGTAGTCAGCCTGATCGTCGTCGGCTTCATTCCAAGTGGCGGGCGTCCCATCGACCTGTCGCTATCGGGTGCGATCGCAATTTCCAAATCAAACCCATTGACGCCACCGTTTATTTGAATATACGCCATCGTTTACTGATTAAACGATGGCGTATATGCCGCAACGGCCTTTCTCGGAGGGCTATTGCGCGACCGGCATCGCGAATCATGTGGGAGTGCCGGGCCCGTTCCGTATCCGCCGTCATATCTCACTCCCTTGCGATGGATGCGGAACGGAGGTGCATATGCTTGTCTCCAAATCCCGCCGCGCGCTGCTGCGCGGATTGGCTATCGCGCCAGTTGCCGCGTCCGCAATCGCCTCACCCAGGGGTGGTGCACTGGGGGCGCTTCACCAACGCTACGAGGATGAACCCGCGAGGCTTGAGCGCACGAAAGAGGGGCGAAGCATGAGCCGCTTCCGCTATCACAATGCGGAACGCTGGATGACCACGCTGGAAGCGGATTTTCTAATCGATCCGCGACATGCAAAGGAAGCGCTGCATCAAGCCGGTTTCGTGTCCCAGCAGGCCCTGTGTGCCTATCTGCTGGACGTGGGCTTTGCCGATGCGTGGAATGCCCGCCACATCAAGCAGGATATCGCCAAGGCGCTGGCTTACGCCAATGCGTGCGGCTTTGGTCATGATTGCCCAGACACGGCGCGGCTGGCTGGGGTTCTCTCGCCCTATTGGAAATGGGGCTATCATTATCATGATTGGGAGGAAGACCGGCCCCGCACGGGCGGCTTCATTCCCGCCACGATTACACCCCTTGTGCGTACCTTGGTGGACCGCGTGCATGACGTGACCGGCCACCCACGCCCGAAGGGTTGCCAACGTCGCCGACAGGAGGCGCGGTCATGATGCTGCGCACCGATGCCGATCATCTGCCCGCGCCGATCCGGGACGAACTTTTCCACGTCACCACGATCCTGTTCGAGGCATTCGAGGAAACGACCAAGGGCCGATGTTCCGAACATTTCCGATCGGGCCGCATCCTCACCTTGATCCTGCACGGTCCCCTTGCCGAAAAGGATTGGGAAGAGATCGCGCCGGGGGAAGCGTTCCGCCTGCTGGCGATCGTCAACCATCTCCGCCTTGCCCGCAGCGAACGCGATTGGCGGCTGGTGCGTGACCGCCTGCGCCGCGCGTGGGAGCATGGCGAAATTACCCGCCCGGTGCGGCTGTCTGTGGAGAGCCTTGAGCGGATGAACGGCGCGCTTGTTGATGGCGTCCCGCATTTCGTCACCATCGCCGAGCGGGGCATCGCGCTATACCAGATGGAGGGCTTGCGGCTGAAAGAGCCGCGCCACCTGCCAGCGCGAGAACGGGCTATCCGGGGCGTGGCGGAGTTCATCCGGTGGCATGAGCGCGGCACCGGATTTCTAGCAGGCGCGGCTTTCTATCGGGACCGGGGCAATGCGCCGATGGCGGCGCTGCTGTTGCATCAGGCGTGCGAGCATTTCTATCTGTGCGTCCTGCGGTCGATCAACCTGCACGCGCCGCGCACCCATGCGCTGGATGAACTGCGCGAGGCGGCGGAAGCGCTGGACCCGCACCTATGTTTGGCATGGCCGCGCGATAGCCGGTTTGAGCGCCGCGCATTTGGCTGCATCCGCCGCGCCTATGTCGAAGCGCGCTATGGGCGATCCTACCGCATTTCGGGCGAGGAACTGTCATGGGCGTTCGACCGGGTGGAGATACTGGCGGAACGGGCAGCGTGCGCCTGCGCGGATCATCAGGCTTTGCTTGCCGAAAGCCAGCCTGCGCCGATGCTTCCGCCGCCCGGGGAGCCGACGACAGCAATAGCCCTTTCCCGCCCCGCTCGCCCCGCCAATATGCTGCAACGGACATGGCGTATCGTGCGACGTGTCGCCCCGCCACAGGGCCGATGGAATCCGCTCATACCGCTTCGGCGATTCTGGCGCTCTGCCAGGTTCGTGCGCTGGGAAGACCATCTGTTCTTGGCGATGATCGGCCTATGCCTTTTCATGGCTGGCGCGGAGGCAATGCTATGGCGGGTGAAGTCTGCGCAGGCCGTCCGTTCCGAACCGGCAGACCTCTCCGCCGTATTGGATTTCGATGTGCGCGCGGACACGGTGTTAGGCGCGGTCATGGACGTTGCGCAGAAGGCGGGCTACCGGGTCAAGGCCAACGAGGACATTTGGACGGTGCGATGGACCGGGGCCTATCGCGCCAAGGCAACGACCTTCGACGCGCTGGCGGACATTCTCTATGGCTCTGGCCTGTGTCCCGCGATCCGGGAGAGCGTCATCACCGTGCGCTATTGCGACAAGAGCAGCCCACCCATAGCGGCGATGGTCGAGTATGATGCACAACCGGACAGCAATGTGCGCTTGTCAGTTTCGCGCTAACCGCCGTCCAGTTCCGCTTCAAACGCCCGCTTGCCCTTGCGCTTCCAGAGGGCAAGCGCGTTGGCCCGTTCTTCACCGCGCAGTCTGTCGGCAACCGTGAGGAACGCGCCGTAAAGCGTGGCGCGGTCATCGTCGGTCAGATCGACCAGACCGGCCTTCACGACGAGGCCGCCCAATTCGATCAGGTGCCGCGTGCGTTCACGACGTGCGACGGCCCAGTCCCGCATGTCGGTTCGCGCCTTTTGTGCCTCAATCCGATGCCGCGCCGCCGTCGAGCGGGAGAGTGCCACTTTGCTGGCCAGAAGGTCCGTTCGCAGGCTTGCCGCTTTTGCCGAGAAAGAAGCCTGCGCCCGCCTTGCGCCATCCCTCCTTTGTCACTGCGTCTTTCACCGTGACGACATGGAGCAGCGCGCCGGCCAGCACATCGGCGTCGAGCGCATCGGCCCCGGTCGCCGTCACCAGTTCGCCAAGTTGGCGCACGCGCCGTTCCCTGAGTACCTTGGCCTTGTCGGCAAGCGCTTTGAGTTCCGAATCAAAATCGCGAGGTTTGCGCATCGCAAAGTCTCCATTGAGTGACGATAGTGCTATGATAAGATGATCCCTCCGCGAGCGCAGTAGAGTCGCCGGGACAGCCTGACACCGCCTAGTCCCGTCCGAGAAG
>NZ_JAIQXR010000051.1:0-3075 GCF_020166615.1 Sphingobium sp. 3R8
TGGTCTCCTTGGGGTTAACGGCTCATGCCGCGACCGATGTCGCGTCCGTGATCGAAGGGAATGGCGGATGCGAGGTCGTGGGAGAGGCTGCGGCTTGCCTGCTGGCCGATCTCAAGCCCAAGCTCGCGGCTGCGCAGGCCCAGAACCGATTCAAGCTGGGCATCGCGCTCAAGGCTTTTCGCCATGCCCGCCATCTGCTGCGCGGCACTTTTCGCGCCCCGGAAATTGCCGTCGCGCACTAGCTCGGCATGATGACGATGCAATTGCTGCCACCCTTGCACGAACTGGTCGGCTCGGCTGTAGGGGTCCATGCGGATTTCGGTTTCCAACTGCATCGCCCGTACCGCCGCCTGACCGCGCCCCTCGGCGGCTTCGCGTACAAGCTCCGGGCTGCTGCGGAACGCGCTGTTGAGGTCCGAAGAACCTTCGGGGCGAACGGCGTCCAGAGCATCCCGCGCCCTGTCCAGCGCCTCGCGCTGGTGCGGCATGGCGTCCAGACCCTGCGCGCGGGTCTGCTGGATCGCTTGCCATGCCTTGGCGTAGCGCTCCACCGCACCGCGCACGCCGCCTGCGCGCATCGGCTGCGGATCATATTCAGGCTGGCGTTGAATGGCCCGCTCCTGCGCGGGCGGCTCGGCGTTCGGCTGAAAACCCGCAAATATGTCGCGATCCTGCTGCGGCGGGATAGTGGGCCGGAAGCTGTCGAAGATGCCGCGCGCCTTCTCGACAATCGGCCTGACGATTTCCGCGACCCGCTCGCCGAAAGTTATGCCACGCCGCTCGGCATATTCCCTTGCGGGATCGGCTCGTCTGTAATCGGTGGCCATGTCCTTGCCGCGCTCGCGCGAAAGCGTGCGAACAAGCCGGGACTGATCGCGAAAATCGTCGCGGCCGTAGTGGAGCGCCATGCCATCTCGATGGCGGGACATGGCGACATAAGCCCCATGGCGATCCATCCCCGGCGTCGCCAGCACATGCGCCCTGTCCACCGTCATGCCCTGCGCCTTGTGGATGGTGGCGGCATAGCCGTGGTCGAGGTCGCGATAGTCCTTGGTGTCGAACGATACGACACGCCCGTCATCGGTGCGGACGGACATATGGCCTTCGTCCACCTTCTCGATCGTGCCCAGCGTGCCGTTCTTCACCTCCAGGCTTCGCTCGTTGCGCAGGAACATGATGCGGTCGCCAGACGCGAATAGTCGGTCGCCGCGCTCGGTCTTCACTTGACGCTCGTCGCCTAATTCGCCCGCATCACGCATGGCCGCACGCGCCGCCTCGTTGAGGTCGCGCACCTCCGCATTGGTGTGGGTCAGGATGATGCGGCTGGCGTCTGGATCGGCCTGCCGTTCGCGTTCCCAACGCTCGACAAGGTCGCGCCGCGCATCCTCGCGTGTTTCCGCCTGATGCACCATGTACTTGTCGGCATAGGCGGCAATCGCCTCGCCGGTCCTGCCGGTGGCCAGATGTCGGGTAGCATCCTGCTGCCATCCTTCATGCTGGCGGCGAACCTGTGTGATCTCTACGCCGCCATTGCGCTCATGGATCGCGCGGAACGCCGCGCCCGCCTCGATCGACTGCAATTGCTGCGGATCGCCGACGAGGACTACCTTTGCCCCAACATCGGCGGCATGGGACAGCACGCGCTCCATCTGGCGCGTGCCGACCATGCCCGCCTCGTCGATCACCAGCACGTCGCGGGGACCGAGCAAATCGCGGCCCTGTGCCCAGCCATGTTCCATACTGGCGATGGTGCGTGACGCGATGCCGGAACCATTCTCCAGTCCCTCGGCGGCGATGCCCGCAAGCGCTGCGCCGCGCACGTTGAGGCCCGCGCCTTCCCACACGTCGCGCGCCACGCCTAGCATGGCGCTTTTGCCCGTCCCGGCATAACCCAGCACCAGTGACAATCCGCGCTCTCCGGTTATATGGCGCAACGCGGATTCTTGCTCTGCTCCCAGGGCAAGACCCGCACTCTCGGCGGCACGAATGGCGTAGGTCGTCGCCGCCGAGTGACCATCGCTCCGCTCCATCGCAAGCCTGTCCGCCGCACGGCTCATCCGCTGCTCGGTCTCGATCATCTCGCGCGACGTGAACCGGCCATCGCCGCGCCCGTCCTTGCCCAGCGCGATCAAGGCCGGCGAATTACGAACCGCGCGCATGGCAGCGTTGAACTGCTCCTGCCCGTCGCTATGCCGGTGGATGAACATCGCCATATCGCGGTTGGTGAATGTCGCCTGCTGGTGGGTGATGGCATTAAGCGCGATGCCCGGATCGGCGATGATGCGCTCGCCATTCTCCCGTGCGATCTCGCGGTGCAATTCGGCGCGGTCGGCTTCGAGCCCCTGGGCTTCCATCCGGTGCGCGGGGCCGCCGATCTTGCTCTGCGGTTCGAGGTCGATGCCCTGATCGGCAAGGCTGCGGCGGTCTATGCGCGCGTCGATGTCGAGTTCGGCCAGCCGCGTGTTGACGTGGGTCTCCCAGCGTTCGCGCCAGCGCTCAACATTCTCATGATCGTTCCACTCGCGCACCTTCGCCCCGAAGCCAGCGGTGCCGTCCTCGCGCTGCACAACCTCCCGCATGGTGAGCATGACATGGGCGTGGGGCTTGGGCTGGCCGTCCGCGCCAATGTCCCAATGCACATTGAGGTCGGCGATCATGCCGCGATCTACAAACTCGGTGGACACGAAATCGCGGGCCAGTTCTATGCCCTGCGCCTTGGTCATTTCGCGTGGAATGGCGAACTCGACCTCACGGGCAAGCTGGGCGTCCTTGCGCTTCTCGAATGCCTCGACATCGTTCCAGAGGCGCTCGCGGTCGCGCCATTGTTCCGGCGCACCTTCGGGCAACATGATTTCGCTATGCTCGACGCCGGAGCGGGCGCGGAAATCTTGGGGCCGGTCGAGGCGCTCGTCGTGCAGGCGCTCGCCCGCACGATAGGCGGCAGCGGAGACGGCGGAACGGCCCGCCGCGCGACTGATGACTTGAACGGAGAAATGGAAGATCGCCATGACGATCGTCCATCTACTATGCCCAAGCGCACGTCGGAACGACGTATAAGCGCGCCCTTCTCGAAAA
>NZ_JAIQXR010000052.1:0-2515 GCF_020166615.1 Sphingobium sp. 3R8
CTGGACTTGTAACGGTTTTGTGCCGGTCACCTATTTCATTAAGCCACCTTGGCTTCGAACGCGAGCGGGCTGATGCCGCCCAGATATGAATGTCGGCGACGGGTGTTATAGAACCCATTGATGTACTGAAAGATGGCGGCTTCTGCCTGACGCCGCGTCGGCCAGCTCTGCCGCCAGATGAGTTCTGCCTTCAGGGATTTGAAGAAGGTCTCGACAGAGGCATTGATGCTCCTATGTCGGTCAAGAGCTTTTCGCGGATGTTGTTGCCGGATGTTCGGTACAGAGGTGCTGGTAGATTTCGCGGGCAATGTACCGCTTCAGGCACCGCCGGATTTCGCGAGGAGACTTGCCTTCGGCGGTTCGGCGCTGGATGTATTCGCGGGTCGGCAGATGGTGACGCATGCGAACGAGCGCGACGCGGTAGAGAGCCGCATTCGCCCGTCGGTTGCCGCCGCGGTTAAGTCGATGACGGTTGGTCTTGCCACTCGATGCCGGCACTGGGCACACACCGCAAAGTTTAGCAAACGCGGCCTCCGACCGGATCCGCTGGGGATTATCACCGAGTACCACGAGCATGTCGGCAATGGTTCCGGTCGACACACCTGGCGCATCCATCAGTGCCGGTGCCTGGGCACGCACCAACTGCTCGAGGACTGCTTCGTGCTCCTTGATTTCGGTGTCCAGCATTAGCCATCGGTTCGCCAATGCGCGCAACGCCATCTTTGCCGATGCGGTGGTGGAGGCCGGAGCGCCTGGGCGCAGCGCTGCGATCGCGCGGATAAGCGTCATCTTGCCGGTGATACCGATGAACCGCTCGCGCAAAGGCTGCGGTGCATTCACCAGCAGCGTTTTGAGCGTGACCATGGCTTGTGTTCGAGCCTTGAGCGCGGTGTCGCGGGCGATCTTGATATGGCGGATCATTTCGACGGTGCCATCACCGACCTTGGGTTCACCGTCAGCGTCACCCGCAAGAACGGCCCGTGCGGCGGACTCGGCATCCACGGTATCGGTCTTGCCATGCCGACGTCGTAGCTGCCGGTTGACCCGGCCGACCTCGATGACACGCAAGCCCATCGCCGTCAGCGCTCGTGTGAGACCGGCACCATAGGAGCCAGTCCCTTCGATGCCGAACGCATGCACGGTCCCGTGCTCAGCTGCCCAGGCCGCCATCTGGCGATAGCCTTTGCTCGTTACTGGGAAGGAGGCGGTGGCAAGCCGGGCGCCCAGTCCATTGATAGCGACGGCGACGTGAACATCTTTATGAGTGTCGACACCGATGACCACGGCGTCAGATGTGATAACATGCATACGGGTCCTCCAGGCAGGTGGAACCCGAAGCGCTTCGCGAGCGGACAGGACTGTGACGGGACGGCACTCCCTCAGGCTCCTATCAAGTCACGTCTCGCGACGCCCCGGGTGCAGCCTGGGGGGCCGACAGATCAACGCGATGACACGTGGTCAGTCGTAAGCACGGGTCAGATCTCCCAGACTACATGCACCTTCTCACAGTCGTAACAATTTCCCTTGCCGCTCATTGATGGGCGCAGGCCATAGGCCTGCAGCTTCTTCTGATAATCGTAAGAACAATATTGGCTGCCGCGATCCGAATGGAAAAGGCAGCCGTCGGGAGGCTGGCGCAGGCGCACCGCTATATCCAGCGCCCTGATCGCCAGGTCTTTTTTCATCCTGTCACTGACAGCCCAACCCACGACACGCCGGCTATGCAGGTCGAGAATGACGGCAAGGTAGAGCCAGCCCTCTGAGGTCCAGATATAGGTGATGTCGCCCGCCCACTTACGGTTGGGCGCATCGGCGGCGAAGTCGCCGTCCAGCCAGTTCGCTGCGACACCCAAGTGATGGTGGCTATCGGTCGTGACCTTGTGCTTGCGCGTGCGGACCGGCTTGATCCCGTTGATCTTCATCAGCCGCCCGACCCGGCGCTCGCCAACGTCGAGCCCAACCTCTTTGAGTTCCATGGTCATCCTCGGACGACCATAGCTGCCAAGGCTGAGGCTGTACTGTTCCCTGATATGGGCCAGCACTGTCATGTCCGTCCGCTCACGCCGACTGATCGGTCGTGATCGCCAGGAACGATAACCGCGCTCGCTGACAAGCATGACACGGCAGAGCAGTTCAACGGGCCAACGATGCCGCCAGCTGTGCACAAACGCGAACTTCACGGCCTTTGGCTCGCGAAGAACTGCGTGGCCTTTTTTAGCACTTCCCTCTCCTCCCGCAGCACACGGTTCTCAAGGCGAAGGCGTTCATTCTCACGCGCCAAATCTGCCTGCGGCGCTGCCACCAAGTCAGATGGCCGATACTGTGAAACCCACTTGCCCAGCGTCGACTTCCCTATTCCCAAATCCGATGCGACCCGGTCGCGCGGCAAGCCGCTGGTCAGCGCAATCCGCACCGCCTCCTGCTTGAACTCTTCTGTATGCTTGATCATCTCGTCGGTCTCCTGTTGCGAGCTCTAATCGCTCAGGTGACCGGCACAAAACCGTTACAAGTCCAG
>NZ_JAIQXR010000053.1:0-2347 GCF_020166615.1 Sphingobium sp. 3R8
TGTCATCGGTCGTGCAATTCTCCGCAAAAGTGGGCTTTGAAAATTCCCTAGTTGGTGGCCCCTTCATCTCATTCTGCCGGGGCTAGCCCCGGCAGAATGAGATGAGCCGACATTGTCCTCATCTCCTTTGCAGACGCGGAGACGGGGCCGATGATCCGACTTGGAGAATTGATGATGATCCTCGAACTACATCGGCAGGGCGTATCGATATCCGCCATTGCCCGACGCACTGGTCGCGACCCCAAGACCATCCGAAAATATATCGAACGGGGTGTCGAGGTCCCGGTTTACGGCCCACGCATGCTGGGTCGACCGAACAAATTGGCACCCTATCTGGAATTTTTGCGTGAGCGAGTGGCGGCCTTTCCCGATCTGACGGCGGCGCGTCTGACACGGGAAATTCGTGAGCTGGGGTATATGGGCGCCTATACCGCGGTAAAGCGGTTCCTGGCAGCGATCCGACCGGAAAACGGCCCCAAGCCCTTCGAGGTTCGGTTCGAGACGCCGCCTGGCGTGCAGGCGCAGGTGGACTTTGCCCGGTTCGTCGTCGAATTTACCGATGAGCCCGGCGTCAGCCGGATCGTCTGGCTATTTAGCTTGGTGCTGGGACATTCGCGCTTCCTGTTTGCGCGCTACGTCATGCACCAGGATCTCCAAACTCTGTTGCGCTGTCATATGCAGGCCTTTGAAGCGCTCGGCGGCGTCCCGATCGAGATCCTCTACGATCGCATGAAAACCGCCGTGACCGGGGAAGATGATCAGGGCCATATCATCTACAATCGATCATTGCTGGCCCTGGCGGGGCATTACCGCTTCGTGCCACGCGCCTGCCGTCCCTATCGGGCCAAGACCAAGGGAAAGGTCGAGCGGCCGTTCAGCTATATCCGCAAGGACTTCTTCCTGGGCCGGAGCTTCCGCAATCTGGACGATCTCAATGTCCAGCTGATCGACTGGCTCGATACCGTCGCCAATGTCCGTGTCCACGGGACGACGCAGCGGATTATTGCTGAAGCCTTCGCCGCCGAGCAGCCTGAGTTGCAGCTGCTCCCGGTGGGTCGCTTTGACGCCGTTCTGAAGCTGGAGCGCCGCGTCAGCCACGATGGGATGGTCTCTGTCGGCGGCAATTACTACAGCGTTCCCGATCGCACCCGGCGCGTCGTCGAAATCCAGCAGTTGCCCGACAAGATCCGGATCGTAGACCTGGGCCAGGTCATTGCCGAGCACCCGGTTCTTGAGGGGCGCCGGCAGTATAGGATCGATCCTACGCATCGGACAGGCGGCAGCGGCGCCAAGCGCCGTATCCATGGCAAAGAGGTAATCGCCATCGGTCGTGTAGGCGAGCATGTCACCGTGCGCTCCCTAGCCATCTATCAGGCGATCGGCAGCCAACTGGCGCGGGGAGAACGGCCATGAACCATGGGGGTGCCGCATCCCGCGTCGATAATATCCGCCGCAGCCTGGTCCATCTCAAAATGCCACGCGCCCTCGAGATGCTCAACGCCACCCTGCGCGGCATAGAGCAGGGCAAAATCGATGGCATCGAGGCCATCGACATATTGCTGAACGAAGAACTGTCGCTCCGGGAGAACCGCAGGATCAAGGCGGCCCTGCGCATGGCAAGGCTGCCGATCATCAAGACGCTGGACGGATATGACTTCTCCTTCCAGCCGTCGCTCGACCGAAACCGCATCCTGGCGCTCGCTGGCCTGGACTTCATCAACCGGGCCGAGGTGGTGCATCTGCTGGGTCCGCCCGGTACCGGGAAAAGCCATATCGCCACGGCCCTTGCTGTCGAGGCCGTGAAGGCGGGCAAGAGCGTCTACTTCATCCCGCTCGCCGATCTGATCGCTTCACTGACCAAGGCTGAACGCGAGGGCACGTTGCGTGAGAGGATCCGCTTCCTATGCCGATCCTCCCTGCTCGTCGTCGACGAGATCGGGTATCTTCCCGTCACGCCCGGCGGCGGCAATCTCTTCTTCCAGCTCGTCAACGCCCGATACGAAAAGGGTGCCATGATCCTGACATCCAACCGCGGCTTCGCCGAATGGGGTGATGTCTTCGGCGATCCGGTGGTGGCCACCGCGCTGCTCGACCGCCTTCTTCACCACGCTGTGGTCGTCCAGATCGAGGGCTCCAGCTATCGCATGCGACAGCACGCCGACCTGCTGCCCGAGCATGCGCGCATGGCACCGTCCATCAACCCGCCGCCCTTGCCGAAACGGCGCGGCCGCCCGCCAGCAAAGGAAAAGCCAGATCTCCATCACGGCTGATCACCGATACAAACCCTCCCGCCAAACTAGGGAATTTTAGATGCCCACTTTTGCGGAATCTTCGGCGCCCGTTGACA
>NZ_JAIQXR010000054.1:0-1874 GCF_020166615.1 Sphingobium sp. 3R8
CCGCCAAGGTCGTTGACACCGGCTCGCAGGGCCGCTGCAACGCCGCTTGGTCCAAGCTTCACCCAACTTGCCTGGATATTGGTTATCAGCGGATGGAGGACCAGGCGCGATATGGCGTACATCAGGATCGTTTCGCGGAAGCTGGGCCCCGACCGTGCACGTCCTTTCATCCAGATCGGCGATTCCATATGGACGAAGGGCAGCGGCACGAATTCAGTAAATCCGCCCGTCTCCTCCTGAAGATCGCGGATCTTGAGCAAATGGCGCGCCCAATGTTCATAGCCCTCAACATGGCCGAACATCATCGTGGCGGTCGAGCGAAGGCCAACGCGATGGGCGGTCCGCATGACATTGAGCCATTCACCGGAATCGAGTTTGTCCGGGCAGATGATGGCGCGAATCTCATCGTCCAGTATTTCTGCCGCCGTCCCTGGCAGCGTCGATAGCCCCGCATCGCGAAGCCGAACCAGATAGTCCTCAAGGTCCAGGCCGAGCGTCGACGCGCCATGTGTGACCTCCAGCGGCGAAAAAGCGTGAATATGGATATGCGGTGCCGCGTCACGGACAGCCTTCAGCACCGCAAGATAGGTGTGACCGTCATAATCGGGATGGATGCCGCCCTGAAGGCAGACTTCGGTGGCACCGCGATCCCATGCTTCGGCTGCGCGACGCCCGACCTCCTGCATGTCCAGTCGATAGGCTGGTCCCCTGATGGCCTTGGTGCTGCCTTTTGAAAAAGCGCAGAAGCCGCATTTGTAGAGGCAGATGTTGGTATAGTTGATGTTGCGGTTGACGACATAGGTGACATCGTCGCCAGCAACGTCCCGACGCAGATCGTCCGCCGCCTGCATGAGCCGTTGCACATCAGGGCCATCCGCCTGGAACAGCCGCACGATCTCGCTCTCCTCCAGCCGCTTTCCCGACCGGGCAGCCCCGATCAGCGCCTCGATGCCGGCTGTCTCCGTGGTTCTGCCATGCGCCGCCAGAGCGGGGGCCTGTGCACCTGCTCCCGCATGCCATCCATCGGTGACGGGCAGCCCGCGGCCGTCGATCGAGCGCCGCACGATCCTGGCAATAGCCGGCTCGGCCCAGCGGTCCGCATCAAGCGCGAAGGCAGGCCCGATCGCGAGCCGCTCACGCAACACGCGGCCCGCTTCCAGCGTCGCCCGTTCGAGAACGTCCAGATGCGGCCAGGGGGCTTCAGGGTTGACATGATCCGGCGTGACCGGCGAAACACCGCCCCAATCATTGACGCCCGCACGCAGCAAAGCCGCAAGCTCTTGCGGCGCGTGAAGATTGGGCGGTGCCTGGATGACCATCTGCGGACCCAGGATCAGGCGGGCGACGGCGATGGTCCACAGATGCTCGTCCAGCGAAGGCTCGGGATGATCGACCATCTTCGTGTCCGGCTTGGCCCGGAAATTCTGAATGATGACCTCCTGGATATGGCCATGGCGCTGGTGCAAATCCCGAATGGCGACAAGCGCGTCGATCCGCTCGTCGCGCGTCTCGCCGATCCCGATGAGCAGGCCGGTCGTGAACGGCACGGCGGCCCGACCGGCGGCTTCGATGGCGGCAATCCTGCGCGTCGGCACCTTGTCGGGCGAGCCGTAATGGGGACCGCCCTTTTCCGAAAGCCGGTCCGACACCGTCTCCAGCATCAGTCCCATGGACGCTGAAACCGGACGCAGCGCCTTATAATCGGCATCGTCCATCAAACCGGCATTGATATGCGGCAGCAGCCCGGTTTCATCGAGAACAGCGCGGGCCATCTCCTCGACGTAGGAAAGGGTGGTATCGTGTCCGAGCGCCACGAGCGCCTGTTGCGCTACAGGATAACGCGCTTCCGGCCGGTCGCCCAGGGTGAAAAGCGC
>NZ_JAIQXR010000055.1:0-1410 GCF_020166615.1 Sphingobium sp. 3R8
AAGAGCCATATGTGGACGGCCTCCTCCCTGCAAGATGTGGGCAGTAGTTTGATCGGATCGCATGCGTTCATATGTCCGGCCTATCATTGCGTTCGCATATGAACGCTGGCCAAGATGGTTTCCGCGACGCGCGCTCCAAACAGGTAAGCGACCTAAATGGCCCCTGGCTCTTGCGGAGTGTCACGCGTTTTGGATCGATCGATCTACCATCTGCTTTTTCTTGCAAGTTCACGCATCAGGTCAGCACGGTAGCTTCGATTGCCTGCTCACCGTGACTGACTGATCTCCTATGCCGCGCATTCCAGCTCTGGCAGCTCAGCGTTTTTCCTATAACTTTCGCCAGTCACCATCATCTTCCAGGCGATCCGCGCGATCTTGTTGGCCAGCGCCACCGCTACGAGCTTCGGCGGCTTGCGCTTGAGCATGCCAAGCAGCCAGGGCGACGCGTTCTTTCCGCTTCCCGCCCTGACATATCGAAGGAGCGCGGTGGCGCCCGCCACCAGCGTACTCCGAAGTGCCTCGTCACCAGCCCGCGTGATGATGCCTTGCCGCGCTTTTCCAGCAGTTGAATGATCTTTCGGCGTCAGTCCCATCCAGGCTGCAAATTGGCGCCCGGAAGCAAACAGCTCTGGCGCAGGCGTTTTCATCATGAGCAGCGATGCGCCGATTGGCCCGACGCCTGGGATCTGCGCCAGGCGACGGCTAGCCTCGTTGGCACGATGCCACACCAGCACCTTCGCCTCGACCTCTCTGAGTTCCTTTTCCAGCCGCGCATATTCACCGGCGTGTGCTGCGAAGAGTTCCCGCGCCAGCGCGGGAATGGTCGCGTTCGCCGCGATGCGATCGAGGAGCGGTGCGATCTTACACATGCCCTTGGCTGCGGTTAGGCCGAACTCGGCGGCATAGCCGCGGATCGCATTGGCGAGCTGGGTCTTGTTCCGGACCAGCCTGCTACGCATTCCGACCAACATCAGCGCAGCTTGTTGATCTGCGGTTTTCGCCGGCACAAAGCGCATCGTCGGGCGACTCATCGCCTCGCACAGCGCCTCGGCATCGGCGGCATCGTTCTTTCCACGCTTCACGTAGGGCTTTGCCAGTTGCGGCGCGATCAGCTTCACCTCGTGACCGAACGAACCCAGCAGGCGGGCCCAGTGATGGGAGCTGCCGCACGCCTCAATGGCAATCACCGTCGGCGGCAGTTTTTCGAGAAACTCAATCATCTCGGTGCGTCGCATCTTCCTGCGCAGCACCGGCTGCTCGGCCGCATTCACGCCGTGCAGCTGAAAAACATGTTTTGACGTGTCGATACCAATGCGAATAATCTCGTCCACGGACGGTCTCCTTCGTTTGAGGTCTAACGACTCACTCTGGCACTTTTTGATGCTGTATGGAGGCCGTCCACCCCAACAG
>NZ_JAIQXR010000056.1:0-1374 GCF_020166615.1 Sphingobium sp. 3R8
TTGGCAAGCATGGTCAAATCTGTAGACTGCCCATAAAGCTCATCTCTGGAGACTCCAATGCCCCGCGTAGCGCTTTATGCCCGCTATTCCGATGACAAGCAGAGCCCTGCCTCTAATCGAAGACCAGTTTTTGATATGCCGCGAACAGGCGGGGCGCGAAGGCTGGCGGGTCGTGGGCAGCTATAAGGATGCAGCGATCTCCGGCGCGAGCGTCATACTCCGTCCCGGCATCCAGTCACTTTTGCAGGATGCGCAGATGGGGCGCTTCGACATTCTGCTAGCCGAGGCGCTGGATCGGGTGTCGCGCGACCAAGCCGACGTCGCCACGCTCTACAAGAATCTCCAGTTTGCCGGCGTGAAGATAGTCACCCTGGCCGAGGGTGAAGTTTCCGAACTGCATGTCGGCCTCAAGGGCACGATGAACGCCCTGTTCCTGAAGGATCTTGCGAAGAAGACCCATCGGGGTCTGCGCGGCCGCGTCGAGAAGGGCAAATCCGGGGGCGGGCTTTGCTTTGGCTACGACGTCGTGCGGCGCTTCTCCAGCGAAGGCGAACCCGTGCACGGTGAGCGGAGCATCAATGCCGCCGAAGCTGAAGTCATCCGCCAGGTTTTCCGACAGTTCGCCAACGGGCTCAGCCCTCACACGATCGCTTGCCGGCTCAATGATGCGGGCATTTCAGCACCAACGGGCAAGCTGTGGACATCAACCACGATCCGCGGCCACGCCAAGCGCGGCACAGGCCTCCTCAACAACGAGCTTTATATCGGCAAACTTGTCTGGAACCGGCTGCGCTATCTGAAGAACCCGCAAACCGGCAAGCGGGTCTCCCGCATCAATCCCAAATCCGAATGGATAGTGACCGAGGTTCCTGACCTGCGGATCGTGGATGAAGATCTCTGGCAGGCTGTGAAGGCAAGGCAAGAGAATATCGCGATCCAATATGCCGACGGCATCGAGGCAACTCGCTCCGCTCAGACAGCTCTTAATCGAACGCATCGCCCGAAAAGCCTTCTCTCTGGCCTGATCTATTGCGGCTGCTGTGGCGGTCCTTATTCCCTTCGCGGGCAGGGGCGGTTTGCTTGTTCGAACCATGTTGATACGAAAAGCTGCGCGAACGGGCATAGCATCACGCGCGAAAAGCTGGAAGCGCGCGTCCTTGATGGTCTGCGCGATCGCATGATGACCCCCGAGGTCGCGGCAGAGGCCATACGGACCTATGTCGAGGAGAGCAACCGCATCAACCACCAGCGCCGCGCGTCTGAAATCGCCGATCGAACTGACCTGCAGAAAGTCCTCAAGGCGATCAAGGGCCTTGTGACACTCGCGAAAGAAGGCAAGGGCACACGCGCGCTGGTCGATGAGCTTTTGGAGCT
>NZ_JAIQXR010000057.1:0-1291 GCF_020166615.1 Sphingobium sp. 3R8
GGACACCCGCAAGAACCGGTTAAATAAAGGGAGCGTTGCGCTGATGGCGCAATGACCGAGGCGCAGCGCGTTTTACTTGGCCGTCTTCAGTCATCGGATGGGGCATTTCACGGCCGTCTGCGGGTTTCAGGGCAGACTCATGCCGTAGCGGCACGTCGTTCGTGGAAGATCAGGCGGTCGAAGTTGTAGGCCAGATTGGCCAGGGTGAGTTTCGCCTCGGCCCGCTTGATGCCAATCGTGCGAATGAAGAGCCCGAACCGGTTTTTCTGATGCGCAAACACATGCTCAACCCTGGCCCGGATCGTGGACTTTGCCGCATTGGCGCGAGCGGTGGCCCTGGGCATGGACTTTCCCTTGGGCTTGCGGCGGTGGATGCGACTGGTCAGCATACGATCAGCCAGCCATGTTTCGTTGGTCCTGGAGCGGTATGCAGTGTCGGCCCAGACCTCGCTGCTACTATTTTCCGCGATCACATGACGCAACATGCGCCCATCGGCATGGGCCGCCGAAGTGACCTCACCGGCGCGAATGAACCCATAGCGGCGGTCTATGCTGATATGGCTTTTATACCCGAACACCGGCAAGGCGATCATCGGCAGCGGCTTGCCATCCTTGTAGCGCACTTTCCCGCCGATCTTGAGCGTCCAGCGCGCATCTGTGTCTTTCTGTGCCGCTTTGGCCGGATCATCGGGCCAGATGTCCTGCGCCGATTTGCCATCCTTGATAGCCTGCCGCTCGCCATCGGTGTTGCGCTGCTTGGGCGCTGGCACCAGGCTGGCATCGATGATCTGGCCCGACATGGGGATGTAGCCCTTCTTGTGAAGTTGCCAGTCGAATGCCTTCATCACTCGCTTGAGCGTCCCGGTCTCCGTCATCCGGTTGCGGAAATGTCGGATGGTGTTCTCGTCGGGGGTGCGATCGCCGAGTGCAAAACCCAGAAACCGCATCCAGCTCAGCCGGTCCCGGATCATATACTCCATCCGCGCATCCGACAGATTATGCTGGGCCTGCAAAATCAAGATCTTGAACATCGCGACGGGATCGAACGGCGGACGACCGCCCTTGCCACCATCGCCATAACCCAGCCCTTCGACAAGCCTGGCCCGAAAATACTCAAAATCCACGGTCCGTTCCAGCATCTCAAGCGGATCGCCGTGACGGCTCAGCATCTCAAGGTGGTCATTAAGACTGAAAAGGGACTTCGGATCCATCGCAGATCGCCTCCAGTGGCTACCCCATCAATGAATCATCAATGCATCAAATCCGCCAGAGTTTTTGCGGGTGTCCAGCT
>NZ_JAIQXR010000058.1:0-1267 GCF_020166615.1 Sphingobium sp. 3R8
GGGACCTCGGTATCGGCGTCCAGCCGGTCGGCGACCACGGTGATCGTCTTCTCCAGCACGTCGTCATCGTCGGCCAGGTCCGATCGGTCGAGTTCTCCGAACGCCTCGGCGACCAGGACGGTGAGCATGATCGACGACGGTCGCGCGGCCTCGTCCTCGATCTTCAGCGCCGCCCACATCTTGAAGTAGCAGACCAGGCGCCGCAGCTGTGCGCGGTCCGCCGCGTCGTCGTGCAGGTCCTTGAACCAGGTGTAGATCGCCTTGGGGTCGCTGTCCTCCCATCCGCGGGTCTCGGTTGCGAGAGCGCGCCGGTCGGCGCCGCGGTCCAGATGGTAGCAGGGCACGTCGATGTGGAAGTCGGGCTTGAAGGCGATGCGGCAGCAGCGCTCCTTCGGGTCCGCGACCCCCGACGCGTCGTTCTCGCTGTCGTCGGCATAGTCCAGCAGCGCGTTCTGCACGAGTTCCTTGAACCCTTCGGGCTCGTATTCGCCGTCGTCGTCGTCGCCGGACCATTCGAAGTAGAGGCCGAGGTCGATGTCGAACTCGGCGCCGGATTCCCACGGGCGGATTTTGGTGTCGAACTTGTAGGAGCCTTGGAGCCAGGTGCTCATCGCGTAGCCCGTGTCGTCCTTGAGCCGCGACTTCAGGAAGTCGGCCAGGTCGTTCCACCGCGCCTGCTGCGTCACGAATTGGTCGCTGGACGGCGTGATGCGCGAGTAGAGCGTCTGGTCGGACTTGGAATGGAACAGGCGTGCGGCGCGGGACATGGGGCCTCAGATGCTCGCGTTGACGAAGGTGAATGGCGGCGCCTCGTGCGCGAGGAACGCGCGCAGGCGTTCGTCCCCCGACACCTCGGCGAACGAGGCGCGGGCGATCGACTGCAGGTTCGCGACCGCGCCTGGCGTCGCCACGTCGAGCGCGAGCTCCCGGCGTTGCTCGTCGGCCTGACGGCGGTCGATGCGCATGTACCGGTCGTTGAGGACGTGCTTCATCATATCGTTGGTCAACGCCTGCTGCGACCCGATCATCACGTCGGTGAGCCTCTGGTTTCTCGTCCACCCCCACACCCCCAAGTCCGGGTCGAGCGAGCTGGACATGGCGAAGTCGGTGGTGGTCGTCCCGACGCTGAGCACTCGGATATCGTCGCGCCGCGCGCCGAGGAACATCTCGGCCTCGTGCATCGCGATCATGTCGGGCGAGTTCGCGAACATGCCGCCGTCGGCGAAGAGCTCGTCGTCGATCCGGTGCGCCGGGAAGTATGTGGGCG
>NZ_JAIQXR010000059.1:0-1245 GCF_020166615.1 Sphingobium sp. 3R8
GGTGACCTGCCCCCCGAGAGTTCCCTCATTCTAATGTAGAGTCTGCCGACAGAGGAGCAGACGTATGAGGAAGAGCCGTTTTACCGAAGCGCAGATTATCGGGATGATCAAGGAACAAGAGGCCGGGCTGCCGACGGTCGAGATTTGCCGGAAGCACGGGCTGAGCACGGCGACGTTTTACAAGTTGAAGGGCAAGTATGGCGGTATGGAGGTGTCCGATGCCCGCCGACTGCGTCAGCTTGAGGACGAGAACGGCAAGCTGAAACGCTTGCTGGCGGACAGTATGCTCGACAACGTCATCCTGAAGGACCTGCTGGGAAAAGCCTGACGACGCCAAGCCAGCGGCGTGATGCTGTGCTCAAAGTGCTGGGAGGTTTTCAGATCTCCCAGCGCCGGGCCTGCGTGCTGATTGGTGTCGATCCCAAGACGGTCCGGCGCGAACGCCCGCCAGACCATGGTGCCATCCGTGTTGCCATGCGTGAGGTCGCGGGCAAGCGCCGCCGCTTTGGCTATCGCCGGATCGGCGTCATGCTCGAACGCCAGGGGCTGATCATGAATCACAAGAAGCTCTATCGGATTTATAGGGAGGAAGGTCTGTCCGTTCGTCGCCGTCGGGTTCGGAAACGGGCGCGTGGTAGTCGCACCCCCATGCCCGTGCCGTTGATCCCGGGCGCACGCTGGTCGATGGACTTTGTGTCGGACACCTTCGGTGCGTCGCGCAAATTCCGGATATTGGCTATCAATGACGATTGCTGCCGGGAGAACCTGTGCCTGGTCGGCGATACCAGCATCTCGGGAGCCCGAGTGGCGCGTGAACTTGATACACTGGTGCGGCTCTATGGCAAACCGGCTTGCATTGTCAGCGATAACGGAACCGAGTTCACCAGTCGGGCGATCCTGGAATGGGCTGGCAAGAACAAGGTCGAGTGGCATTACATCGATCCGGGCAAGCCCCAGCAGAATGGGTTCATCGAGTCCTTCAACGGATCGCTGCGCGATGAACTGCTCAACGAGGAGTTGTTCGACAGCCTGGCCGATGCCCGCCGGAAGCTGGCCATCTGGCGCTATGATTACAACAATGTCCGGCCCCACTCGTCGTTGGGAAATCGAACGACTGCACAAGCGCGTCGGGCGTTCGAGCAGGACGAGAGCATCACGCCCGACGCGCTTGTGCAGGCGCAGGGGCCATCGTATTTAACCGCAAGACTCTCGTTATGATCGAGGGACTGACGGGGGGCAGGTCAC
>NZ_JAIQXR010000006.1:0-228376 GCF_020166615.1 Sphingobium sp. 3R8
ATTTACCAGCGCGTAGCAACTTGATGCCATCTGCATAAGCCCTATCGACTCGTTGCTGTATGAATCGCAAAATCTCTACTTGCAGCGGCCTCACTTCTTGTCTCATGCGCAGAAAGGCTACGGCCCGATCAAAGCGGAGTGTGTTCAACTGGTTGATCTGGCCTTCCAAGGTCTGCGGGAAACCCAGGCTATCGAAACGATATTCAGGATCGAGAGCCCGGACCTGATTGATCAACTGATTTGACCAGTCCCGCGTCATTTGGGCGGTCAATTCTTGTGCTGGGCCGGTGATATCGAGAAGAGTGTCAGCCAACGCTATGATTGCGCCTCCCGGCCGACCCTCAAGATTGGGAACCGCCTGCTGCAACGTCATGGGATCGTGGAAGGCGCTGGCATTGCTGCCGCGTGAGGCTCTGGGAGCGCGAGATGCTGCTATTATGGAAGCGCTATGCTCGCCCGGCCGATACAGGGCATCCTGCAATGTCGCCTGACGTCCGGCCGCATTGCTGACCGTCAAGCCTTTCCCCGTCGATGCAGTATTCGTCAATGCTGGACGCGCGTTTCGCAGGGCGTGTTGCCGTCCATGCGAGACGATCACCCTATTGAGCGAACGTGGCCCGCCCGGTGCGAAGGTAAATTGTCCGTTCCGTGGATCGTGATAGGGGTTGAACTTCAGTTCAACGTCATCGCGCTGTGCAGCAATCGGCCAGCGGCCCGTTCGCAACCAGGTGGAAAATCCGAGCCGATAGGTCTCCGATTCCATCTCCATTGTCTCACCCCGACTTGTTATCGCGGTGAGAACATATCAGCAACATTTTCCAACAAGTCAAGCATGACCGGCTTTGTCGATGGAGCGACGATTTTGGAAGCCATTTGCATAGCGCCGGACATTGGGCGGCTGTGGGTGAAAAGCACAATCTCGGTCAAGGTGAATATGCTGGGCAAGTCGGCGGTGATCGGTTAGCGAGTCGGCTGGATTAGCGAGGATCGCACAACATGTCGGACGCCAAAAGCATATTGATCGTCGAGGATGAAGCGATGATCGGCATGATGTTGGAGGATTATCTCGACGCTTTGGGTTACCGGCTCCACGCCGTGGCGGCATCGGTCGACGAAGCCTGCGCCCATGCGCGCGAGGGCGGGTTCGACGCGGCGCTGGTCGACTGCAATCTCCAGGGCGAAAAAAGCTGGCCCGTGGCCGATATCCTGGCCGAACGGGGCGTGCCTTTCATCTTCGCGACCGGCGGCATGGCCGACGACCTGCCATCGGGCCATGCCGATCGGCCGACGCTCGCCAAGCCCTTCACCATCGGCGCGGTCGAGCGCGCCCTGGGCAAGATATTGGCCGAGTGAAGGCCTTTCGAGAGCGGGATAGGAAATTTCCGTTCCCCTCTTGTTCTTGAAGAACAAACAGGATACATCATCGTCCAGCGCACGGAACCTTTGCGTTCCGCTTGACAGAGGACTGGCCGATGACCGCAATGCTCTCCCTCATCGATTCCAAGAAGAACGGGACAATGGACAGACAGAAAGCATTGGACGCGGCGCTCGCGCAGATCGACCGCGCCTTCGGCAAGGGCTCGGCCATGAAGCTGGGCAGCCGCGAGAAGCTGGAGATCGAGGCGATTTCGACCGGCTCGCTGGGCCTCGACATCGCGCTCGGTATCGGCGGCCTGCCCAAGGGGCGCATCATCGAGATTTACGGCCCGGAAAGCTCGGGCAAGACCACGCTGGCGCTCCACGCCATCGCCGAAGCGCAGAAGGCGGGCGGCACCGCGGCCTTTGTGGATGCGGAACATGCGCTCGATCCGGGCTATGCCAAGAAACTGGGCGTCGATATCGACGAACTGATCGTGTCGCAGCCGGATACCGGCGAACAGGCGCTGGAAATCGTCGATACGCTGGTGCGCTCCAATGCGATCGACATATTGGTGATCGACTCCGTCGCGGCGCTGGTTCCCCGTGCGGAAATCGAGGGCGAGATGGGCGACAGCCATGTCGGCCTGCAGGCGCGCCTCATGTCCCAGGCGCTGCGCAAGCTCACCGGCTCGATCTCGCGGTCCAAATGCATGGTGATCTTCATCAACCAGGTGCGCATGAAGATCGGCGTGATGTACGGTAACCCGGAAACCACGACCGGCGGCAATGCGCTCAAATTCTATGCGTCGGTCCGCCTCGACATCCGTCGCACCGGCCAGATCAAGGATCGCGACGATATCGTCGGCAACGCGACCCGCGTGAAGGTGGTCAAGAACAAGGTCGCCCCGCCCTTCAAGCAGGTCGAATTCGACATCATGTATGGCGAAGGCATCTCGAAGATCGGCGAAATTCTCGACCTCGGCGTCAAGGCCGGGATCGTCGAGAAGTCGGGCGCTTGGTTTTCCTACGACTCGATCCGCATCGGTCAGGGACGTGAAAATTCCAAGACTTTTCTCAAGGAACATCCCGAACTGGCGGACAAGCTGGAACAGGCGATCCGCGGGAAGACCGAAGAAGTCGCAGAAAAGATGATCACCGGACCCGATGCGGAGGATGATGGCGAATAAGCCCTGAAACAGCCCCCGGCCGGATCAGCCGGGGGGCGGTTCATCGGCTCTCGCCCGCCTTGCGCATCACGCTCTGAAAAGGCCCGTCGCGTCCCCGCGCGACGGGCCTTTTACCGTGTACCGAACGTAGGAAGGGCGGGCGCCGACTTTCCGACAGGATCGGGGTAGCGTAGCGAAAGAACAGGATAAGCGGGAAATATGCGTAGTTGAGCCGGCAAAACGCCCGCGATCGTCCGCCGCGGACCCTCCGATCCCTTCGTGCAGTCGCTGTCTGCATTCTTGCCGTTTCTGATCGCCTGATGTCCTGCCATAGGCCGATCGATATTCGGACGATGACGCGCGGAACATGGTGGTTTTCGTGACCCGGAGTCCTGCATACTAAACTTATCTGGGCAGCGGCGGCGCGGGAAATCGCCTTGCAGGCTGTCCGGGCTGAATATCGATCGGCCTTCGTCCGCGTCACCGCAGACCCGGCGGAACATAAAGCGTGGGCAGGCTTTTCAGCCCATGCCCGCCACCATACAGACCCACCAAGCCCGCCTCCTTCCGGCCATCCATCCGGCCGCCGCCTATGACCCCTTGCTAACCCCTTGCAGCCTCCCGATGCTGGGTCAGGCGCGCCGATTCGACCCGTCCTCTCTCACACTGGAACCCATCCCATGCGCGTCGCCATCGAAGCGATCCTCGACTATGACTTCGCCGAACCGACCGACGTGCTGCTGGCGGTCGAGGCGGCGGCGCTGCCCGACCAGCGGGTCGTCACCCAGTCGCATATCATCGACAATGCCGGGCCGTTGACCAACAAGGTGGGCGGCAGCGGCATCGGCCGCCGCACCTGGACCCGCACCGGCACCGGCCGGATGCTCAGCACCTACCGCGCCACCGTGGACGTCGATCGGGCGCCGGTCGATATCGCCAGCCTCGCGAAAAGCCCGCTGCCCAGCCTGCCCGAAGAGGTGCTGCCGTTCATCTGGCCCAGCCGCTATTGCGAGGCCGATCGGTTCGGCAGCTTCGTCAGCAGCCATTTCCCGGACCTGCAGGGCGGCGCGCTGGTGCAGGCTTTGGTCGACTGGGTGCATGACAATCTCGTCTATGTGCCGGGCAGTTCCGACATCACAACCACCGCGGCCGATACCTTCGTCGCGCAACAGGGCGTCTGCCGCGACTTCGCCCATCTGACCGCTGCGCTGATCCGTTCGCGCGACATTCCAGCGCGGCTGGTGTCGGTCTATGCGCTCGGCCTCGATCCGCCAGACTTCCATGCGGTGGTGGAAGTCTGGCTCGACGGCGCCTGGCACATCGTCGATTCCACCGGCCTTGCCCCAGTCGAAACCATGGTCCGCATCGCCGTCGGCCGCGACGCCACCGACATTGCCTTCATGACGGTCTTCGGCGGCGCGATGATGAACGCGCAGTCGATCACCGTGACGGCAGCATAGACCGTCCGCTCGCCTCGGCTATCGGGGTGAAAGGCGGTTATATATTTGAAAGAGATATGCCTGTTATGGACCGGGCATGAGCAACGAACGCCAATTGACGGGCAACGCCGGCGTCTATCATGTCGCGCGCGAACTGTCGCGACATGGTTGGAACGTGATGCTCACCGTCCGCAACGCCCGTGGGGCCGATCTCTACGCCGTCTCGCAATGTGAGCGGATCGTTCATCCCATTCAGGTGAAGGCCCAGAGCGCCAGACCCAACGATGTGCGCCTGGGGCTTCAGCCCGAAGCGATCGTTACGCCATGGTGGGTCTTCGTTGCGGACGCGCTATCGTCCAGCCCAACCTGCTATCTCCTGTCACTGGACGAAATCCGGCGACATATGGTGCGTGATCCGGGAACCCGCTCCGGCAAGCCGGAAGCGCAGCGCGCCTTCTGGCTTGATCGACGCTTCTGCACGCCCGCCAGCGATCGCGAACTGGTCGACGCGCGTGAAGCATGGACAAGGCTGGGTGTCCCCCGGACGCTGACCTGATCAACGGCGACCGCCGCTCCACCTCGGCGGTCGTCCTTCGCGCTGCGCTCAATAATCCTTCGAATAGCGCAGGTTGGCCGACGATCCGGCATTGGTGCCGGTTTTCGACAACAGGCTCAGCGTCTTGGACAGCGCGATCTCCAACTGGGTGGCGGTGAAGCCCTTGGAGTCGGTGATCACCTCCACATAGATATTGTTGGAGATATGCTGGCCCACGGCGAGCGACGTGCCGCGCCCGGTGGTGTCGTCGCCGCCGACGATGCCGATCCGGTCGATGCCCGACGCGCCCTGCAGCTTGCCCATCGGATTGAGCCCGCCGCTGCCGCCGCGCAGTCCGTTGAGCGCCGCCGCCAGTTGCACCGCCTGCATCGGCGACAGGTTGGCGACATTGTCCCCGAACAGGATCCGCGAGAGGATTTCGTCCTGCGGCAGGGTCGGCGTGGAGATGAAGGCGATATCGGGCTGCTGCGCCGATCCCGTCACCTGGATGCCCGCCGTCACCGTGTCGATCCGGGTCTGCGCCTTGATCGCCAGGATCGGATTCATCATCGGGCCGTTGAAGGTGATGACGCCCTGTTCCAGGTCGAACTGATGGCCCGAGAAGCTGTAGCGGCCGCGGATCACCTCGATCTTGCCAATGATGCGCGGATTGGCGGTCGTGCCGGTGATGCGCATATTGGTCTTCCATTCGGAATCCAGCCCCATGCCGGTGACATAGATTTCATTGTCGGCCTTCACCCGGATATCCAGTTTCCAGTCGGCGGGCTTGGCCGCCGCCGCCTTGCGCGCGGCCAGTCGCTGGTCGAGCGCGTCGCCGCCTTCGCCCTTGCGCCGCACCCCGGCGAGCTGTCGGATTTCAGTCCCGCCCTGCCAGGCCACCTTGTACCGGGTTTCGGGCAGGTTCAGGTCGCCCTTGATCAGGCCGCCGTTAGCCGGGTTGTTGCTGATATTGATGGTGCCGCTGACGACGCTGGTGATCGCTTCGCTGCGCGCCAGCCGCGCGCGGTTCAACTTGACCGCGATATCCATCGGGAAGCCGCTCGCGGCGGCCAGCCCGACATTGCCCGACGCCTGCACCGTGCCGTCGCCCGCGCGGCCGGAGAAATCGCGAATCTCCAGATGGTCGTTGGTGAAACGGCCATCCAGCTTCATCTGGGTGACGCGCGTGCCGAACGTCTCATTCTCATAGGTCAACGCATTGGCGCGCACCACGCCGTTGAGTCGCGGATCGCTCAGCCGCCCGCTAAAGTCGGCCGCCACCGCCAGCCCGCCGGTCAGCTGCTGGTCGGCCAGGCCGGCGAAGGAGAAGAGCACGTCGGCCGGGCCGGCATAGCGGATGCCGCCGCCCAGCGGCGCATTCTGCAACTGCTCGGCCCAGCTTGCACCGGCGCCCGGAGGAGCGAGCGTCGCGGTGAAGCGGCCCAGCGTGCTGCTGCCCTCGCGGATCAGCCCGCGCAGGTCGCCGCCCGCCGACGACAGCTTGCCTTCGACGCTCATCGACACCGGGTCGGACACGGCGGTCAGGCTGGATCGGCGGAAGTCATTGATCGCGAGGCGCGTGGTCGCGGTCGGGAAGGCGCTGCCCTTCTGCGCATAGTCCAGCGTGCCCGTCATCCGCCCGCCGATGCCCAGGCCGGGCGCGGCCATATTGGCGATGGCGAGGTCGAAATCCTTGAACCGCGCCTGCGCCACGGTCGTGTCGCCGAAGCGACCGGCCAGGTCCACCTTGCCCTGCGGCAGCACCAGCGTAGCCGGCTTCAGGCGATAGCCGCCCGGCTCGCTGCGGATGATGGCCGGCTGGGCCAGACGGAAATCGATGTTCGCCGCCTTGCCCTGCAAGGCCACGGCATAGAGGTTCGGGCGCAACGCGGCGTTGGCGGCGATCGAGAAGGGCACGCCGCTGGAGCCGTCGGCGACCAGTTGCGCGCGCCCGCGTCCGCCCTGATAGTCGATCCGCGCCCGCGCCTTGCGCACCACATAGGCGCCATAGGCGGCGTTGGCGATCTGCGCATCGGCCTTGATCTGGGGTTGCTCGGTCAGCAGCATGGAGGCGGTGACGATCGCCCGGCCGATCACGATATCGGCCTCGCCCGGCAGCTTGGCGTTGCTGGCGGTGGCGTTGACGTCCACGCCCTGCACCTTGCCCACGGCGGCCAGCCGGATCGCGCCGGTGATGCCCGAGCCGTTCATGGCGAGCTGCCCGGTGAAGGGGCCGGCGGCGCTTTGCTGGATGCGGCCGTTCATGTCGACCCCGGCGAAGCGCGCCTTGGTGACGTCGATGGTCAGCGGGCCTTTCGCCGTGCGGATCAACACATTGGCGAAGAAAGGCCCATAGGGCGACCCGCCGGTGGCTTCGAGCGGGTATCCTGCCGCCTCGCCATTCAGCTTGGCGACCACGTCGGTCAGTTGCACGCCGACATTGGGCCGCGCCGCGCGCAACACCGCCTGCGGCCGCTCCATCGTGCCTCGCACGGTCAGCGCGAGCGGCCCATATTGTTTGGACGACGCCGTCGCGTCGAACGCGACCTGCCCGTCGGTGTCATAGCTGCCGGAGCCGCTGTGGATGGTGAAGTTGGGCGCCGCGCCTTTCAGACCTGCCAGGGTGAACTTGCCCTCCGGCGTCATGCCGATCTTGCCGCTGGCGACCGCATTGCCGCCCAGGAAATCGCGGACGGAGGCATTCTCCCAGCGCGCGGTGCGCACGCCGAAGCGGCCCGACAGGCCAAAGCCGCCCCTGGGGCCGGGCACCAGTTCGACGTCGGTGTTGAGGTTGACGATGCCGACGCCGTCGATCTTATAGTCGTTGACCCGACCCTTGAGCGCCCCGCGATAGAGCGCATTGTCGAGGTCGGCCAGCACGATGGCGGTGGCGTCCACCCGGTCGCTGTCGATCTTCAGATTGTCGCTGATCAGCTTGCCCGCGGCATAGGCGAAGTCGCCCTTCACGCGCAGATTTTGCAGCAAGCCGCCCGCTGCGGCATTGAGGCCGGTGACGCGGGTGGCGGTGGCGTTGATCGGAATGCGGATGCGATCGCTGTCGATCACCGCCCGGCCGCTGGCCTTCAGATTCTCGATGCCGGTGGCGTCGAACGCCAGGCTCTTGGCGGTAATGTCATAATCGATGAACGGCGTCGCCATCGGCCCGTCGAGGATGATGGAGGCACGTACGTCGCGACCCTTCACCTTCTCCATGATCGCGCCGGGCGTCAGCAGCGCGGCGTTGATCCTGAGCGCGCTGAACTGGCTTTTGCCGAGGTCGATCAGCCCCTGCGCGTCGGCGCTCATGGCGGGCGAGCGCAACGTGCCCTTGATATTGACGCGCCGCTCGTTCAGCCCGGCGAACAGATCGACGTCCAGTTGCGGCGCGGTGAGCCGATCGACGGTGCCGGCGAAGACCAGCCCCGGACGCACCGGGCCTTTGGCGGTGAAATTGCCGTTCCGCGCCGACAAAGCGATATTCGCCAGCTCGCCCTTGGGCGAGGTCGCGACGACCCGCCCTTCCCACGCCTGCCATGTCCCCTTGCCGTCCAGCGTCGCGGTGACGCCGTCGGTCAGGCCGGTCATGGCGGCGATCACGCCGCCCCTGGGCGCGGTCAGCGTGCCGCTCATCGCCAGGCGGTTCTGGTCGGGCACAGCGTCCAGCTTCGCCTGCAGCCGGTCGCCGCTGTCGACGATCGCATCGGCGGACAGGATCGCCCGGCCGTCCGCAATATGGGTGACACCGTCGATCGCGATCTCGCGCTTCTGCCCGATCACCGGCTTGGCCAGGATGAACTTGCCGATCTTCATCCGGTCGACGTCGATGTCCAGGTCGGGCAGGATCGGGGCATTGGGATCGCTGGCGACGACATTGAACTGCGGGCTGCGCGCCAGCACGACCAGCGGCGTTTCCAGCAGGCTGACCGAGATATGATTATTGACGTAGCGGAACGGCCGCCACACGACATGGACCTTCGGGCTGACCGCGAACACGCCCTTGGGGTCGCGCAGCACCAGATCGTGGATCGTCATGTCGCTGTAGATCGACCCGTCAATCCGGCCGACCTCGATCTTCATGCCCGATTCCATCTGGAGCGCGGCGATCTGCTGGATCAGGAATTTCTTGCCCGGCTGGGTATTGAGGCCAAGCAGCAATCCGCCCGCCAGCAGGACCAGCGCGAGGATCAGGCCGATGAGGCCGATCGCGATCTTCTGCCACAGCGGGCGCTTTTCGCGAATGACGATCGTCTGGGTTGCGTCGTCGCCGGCGGGCATGATGTCGTCCTGCGCCATCAGAAAGCCTGCCCGATGCCGATATAGAGCGCGAATTTGGACTCGCCGGGCTGCCGGTTGATCGGCATGGCGATGTCCGCGCGGAACGGACCGAAATTGGTGTAGAAGCGGCCGCCCAGGCCGACGCCGTAGCGCATGTCGGAAAATTGCGGCATGGAGCTTTCATAGACCTGACCGGCGTCCACGAAGGCGACGACGCCATAGTTGCCGAAGCGATAACGGCCCTCGACCGCAAATTCATTGACCGACCGGCCGCCGATCGGATCGTTGTTCGCGTCCTTCGGCCCCAGTTCCTGATAGCCGAACCCGCGTACCGATCCGCCGCCGCCCGCATAGATGCGCCGCGATGGCGCGACATCGCCGCGGCTGACCCCGGTGATGGTGCCGACCTTGGCCCGTCCCGCAATGACCAGGTTGTCCGACACCGGATAATAGCCGGTCAGGTCGAAACTGGCGCGCAGATAGGGCGAGAAATTCCCCTGCAACGACCCTTCCGGTTCGGCGCGCAGATTGGCGCGGAAGCCCTTGGTCGGGTTGAGCAGGTCGTTGGAGCGGTCATAGCCGATCTGCACCGGCAGGCCGCCGATGAAATAGGTGCGCCGCGTCTTGTCAGCGGTGGCCGGGTCGATCACCACCTGCTCGTTGGTCAGCAGGATTTCCGCGCCATAGCTGTAGGTCCAGCGCTTCTGGAAGATCGGGGTGGACTGGCGCGACCAGCCGATGTTGAGGCCCGCGGTAAACGCCTCATAGGCATCGTAATTCTGGTGATTGAGCGTGATGCCGGTCTGGAACGTCCTGTCGCGCTTGCCCGCATTGGACCGGCGGAAGGTCGCCGATGCGCCCTGTTCCTGCGTGCCCGCGATCGCGCCCAGGATCAGCGCGCCTTCCGGCGGGAAGAGGTTGCGATGGGTCCATGTCCCCTCGGCGCGGAAGCCCTGGCCGGTGCCATAGCCCGCTTCGCCCGCCAGCGTGCGGGGTGGCCCGGCTTCCTGCTCGACGGCCAGATCGACATATTCGGTGCCGTCCGGCCCCGCCTCGCCGGTCTGCACCGGCTCCACCGACACGCTGGAAAACAGCGACGTCGCGACCAGCGCCTTGCGCAGATCGTCCACCTTGCGGCTGTCATAGAGTTCGCCCCGCTTGTAGCGTTTGATGACTTCCATATGGTCGGCGCCGAACGCCTGTTTGTCGCCGCTAGTGGTGATCTTGCGGAACGTGCCGCGCGGGCCGGTATCCACCGGCAGCGTATAGTCGCCCGTCACTGTCGCGGGATCGAGCAATATGTCGCGGTCCCCGACCTTTGCGAAGGGATAGCCATTTTCGGGCAGCTTCAACGCGACATTGGCCTCCGCGCCTTCGACCAGGGTCGCGACGATATAATCGCCGGTCTTGAGCGGCAGGCTGTCGCGGACCAGGCCAGGCGGCACCGTCGGCCCGGCATTGATGACGATGTCGCCGATCTTGTAGCGTTTGCCCGGCGTTACGGAGATCACCGCCTTCAGCGTCCCGTCACCGGCCTGGTCCAGGCTGGCGAGCGCCGTCGCGTCATAATAGCCCTGCGAATAAAAGAGGCGCGTCGCGAGCTTCTCATCCTCCTGTGCGCGCGCCTGCACCATGGCCGCGGTTTCCGCCTTGCCCTTGCCGTCGATCAGCGCGGATTCGGCGCGGAACTCGTCCTCCAGCCCGGTCTTGCCGAACCCTTCGATGCTGGTGGCGTAGCGTATGTCGGGCTGCTTCGCGTTGGCATTATTATTGTCCGCGACATTGGTCGGGACGGTCACGCTGTCGAGCGGCGGCAGCGGCTGGGCCAGTTCCTGTTCCTCGGCCGGATCGATCGCTGGCGGCAATTCGGTTGGCGCGTTCGATGACTGCGGCATCTGCTGGTCGATCCAGCTCTCGATCGAGGGCAGGGGCGCGTCGGGATTGGCCTGGTCCGGAGTCGCTGCCTTGGGCAACCGCGCCTCGAACTGGTCGTCGGGCAGGATCGGCTCTTCGCCCTGGGTCGCTTCATGAGGAAGGCTGGGATCGGGTACGGGCGTCGACTGGGCTTGGGCCATCAGCGGCAGGGACGAGGCTGTCATCAGCGCCACGGCCATTATGCGCCGGACATGATATGCCTGTCGTCTCGTCATGAACCTACGATGCCCCCTTTGCACCGTGCATTCCACACGCGCGGTAAAGAGGCAATACGCTCAACAAGTTGCCTCGGTTCCACCTACAACAGGATTTGCCGCGCTTCCCACGGGACTCGCACAAGGCTAGAGGCTTTGCATGACATTTGCGCTCAATATCTCGCGATCGATTTCGGGCCAGCCCTGGCGCTGGCGGGGCGGCAACGCCGACGGGCGCGACGCCACCTATCTGCCCGACGATCTGGTGACGCAATTGCTGCTGGCGCGGGGGTGTCCGCGCGACGCAGTCGATGCCCACCGCAATCCTACCATCCGCCAGTTCATGCCCGACCCCAGCCTGTTCCGCGACATGGATGCGGCCGCCGATCGGCTGGCCGACGCGGTGCAGCGCGGCGAGGATGTCCGTATCTTCGGCGATTATGACGTCGACGGCGCGACCAGCGCGGCGCTGCTGATCCGGTTGCTGCGCGACCTGGGGCTGCACGCGAAACCCTATATCCCCGACCGTCTGATGGAAGGCTATGGCCCGTCGGGCGAGGCGCTGGTGCGGCTGGCGGGGGAGGGCGCGACCCTGATCGTCACCGTCGATTGCGGCGCGCAGGCGTTCGAGGCGCTGTCGATGGCCAGGGCGACCGGCGTCGACGTCGTCGTGGTCGATCATCATAAATGCTCGACCACGCTGCCCGAAGCCTTTGCCCTGGTGAACCCCAACCGGCTGGACGAGAATGACGGCGCGGCGGTGCATGGCCATCTGGCCGCGGTCGGCGTCGCCTTCCTGCTCGGCGCGGCGCTGGTGCGGGTCTTGCGGGCGCGGGGCTGGTTCGCCAGTCGCAGCGAGCCGGCGCTGATGGAGTTGCTCGATATCGTCGCGCTCGGCACGGTGGCGGACGTCGCGCAATTGAAGGGCCTCAACCGCGCCTTCGTGGCGCAGGGGCTGAAGGTGATGGCCAAGCGCCACAATATCGGCCTTGCCGCCCTGATCGACGCCAGCCGCCTGACCCGCGCGCCGCTGTGCCACGATCTGGGCTTCGCGCTCGGCCCGCGCATCAATGCGGGCGGTCGGGTCGGGCAGGCGGATCTGGGCGTGCGGCTGCTGACCACGCAAGACCCGGCCGAAGCCGCCCGCATCGCCGCGCAGCTCGATCACTATAATGAGGAACGCCGCGCCATTGAATCGACGGTGCAGGAACAGGCCGAAGCCTTGCTGGCCGCGCAGGGCAATCGCGCCGTGGCGGTCATATCCGGCCAGGGCTGGCACCCCGGCGTTATCGGCATCGTCGCAGGGAGGATAAAGGAAAAGGCGGGGCGGCCAGCGATCGTCATCGCCGTCGATGAGGACGGGGTGGGCAAGGGATCGGGCCGCTCCATTTCCGGCGTGGACCTGGGCGCTGCGGTGATGGCGGCGAAGGATAGCGGTCTGCTGGTCGCGGGCGGCGGCCATGCCATGGCGGCGGGGCTGACGGTCGCGGCCGACCGGATCGACGCGCTCGCCGACTTTCTGGACGACCGGCTGTCCGCCGCCGTCGCCAAAGCGCGCGACAACCGGGCGCTGCTGATCGACGCGGTGCTGGCGCCCGCTGGCGTGAACCCGGACTTCGTCGCCGCGATCGAGCAGGGTGGCCCCTATGGCGCGGGCTGGCCCGCACCGCTGATCGCCGCTGGGCCGATGCGCGTCATCAAGGCCGATATCGTGGGCAACGGCCATTTGCGCGCGATCATGAGCGGGGAGGATGGCCGGTCGATCAAGACGATCGCCTTCCGCCAGGCCGAAACCGATCTGGGCCAGGCGATATTGGGCGCGCCGCGCGACCGCAAACTGTGGGTCGCGGGCAAGGCCAAGATCGATGACTGGGGCAGCCGCCCGGCCGCCGAACTGCATCTGGAGGACGCCGCCTGGGCGGATTAAGCAGGATTGTCATTTTCTTGCCTTTTGGGGGTTGACCCTTTTGCCGTCCCCGCCTAATTGCGCCCTCGCTTCGCAGCGCTGCCCGGTCAGTCGCTGCATGAGGTCCCATCGTCTAACGGTTAGGACACTGCCCTTTCACGGCAGCGATACGGGTTCGAATCCCGTTGGGATCACCACCTCCGCTCCGGCGGAGGGGCTTTTCAGCTCTTCTCATCGACAAATGCTTGGCCCGGCGGTTGCGGGGTGCCTGCGCCCGCTTTACCGTTGGGCGCCCGCCGTCCTTGCCGAGTAAATGTTGCCCGATGCGTCCTGTTGTCCTGTGTGTCCTTGGTCTGACTCTTGGGCTGTGGTCTGCCCTCTCCATCGCGCTTCCGGCCAATCGGCCCACTCCTGGTTTCACCCGCGTGGCGATCGAAACATCGGTCGGCACGATCGTCGTGGCGGTGGACCAGAAGCGGGCGCCGCGGACCTCGGCCAATTTCCTGACCTATGTCGATGACGGCCGTTTCGATGGCGTCACTTTCTACCGCGCGGCGCGGCGCAAGAGCGACCCCCATCATGGCCTGATCCAGGGTGGCATCGACACCGATGCCCGCCGGTCGCTGCCGCCCGTTACGCATGAGCCGACGAGCCGGACCGGCATCCTTCATCTCGACGCCACGCTGTCCATGGCGCGGCCCAACCGGCCCAATTCGGCGATGGGCAATTTCTTCATCACCATCGGTGCGACGCCCAACATGGACGCGCGCGGCGACTATATCGGCTATGCCGCCTTCGGCCATGTCGTCGGTGGCATGGATGTGGTGCGCAAGATCCTGTCGGTGCCGACCTGCTGCGGGTCGGGGCCGATGCGCGGGCAGATGATCGTCAAGCCGATCCGCATCCTGCGCGCCCGGCGGCTGGACGGCACGCCCAAGCCCACGCGCGGGGTGAAGCCGTGGCTGATCGGCCTCAACAAACGGACGGCGAAATAGACGGCTCTACGCGAACACCGCCCGATCGCGCACCCATCGCTTGCCGCCTTCGCGCGGCGGCCGGGCCTGAACCGTCTTCCAAGCCTGTTCGTGGAAGAAGAAGGCGACGGCGTTGATCACCGGCTCCACCAGCGCGATTCCGCCGGCGAGCGCGATCGAACCGGTCATGGCATAGGCGACGGTGAAGCCGACGGTCAGGTGGATGGACAGATAGGTGCCGGTCTTGATGAGGTCGAGCGACATGGGGCGTCTCCTTGGTTGCAACCCAGTTAAGAGTCGTTTGCAACAACGGCCAATGGCTTTTTCCGCTGGCTCTGATCGCCCCGGACGATCAGGCTGCCGCGATCAGGATGGCGACGGAGGAGAGGGCGCATGGCTGGACGGATCAGGGTGGGCATTGGCGGCTGGGTCTACGAGCCGTGGCGCGGGAATTTCTACCCGGTGGGACTGCGGCAGAAGGACGAGCTGGCCTATGTCGGCGAACATCTGACCGCGACCGAGATCAACGCGACTTATTATAGCAGCCAGAAGCCCGCGACCTTTGCCGGCTGGGCGAAGGCGGTGCCGGACGGCTTCCAGTTTGCGGTCAAGGCGTCGCGCTATTGCACCAATCGCAAGCTGCTGGCGCAGGCGGGTGATTCCATCGCCAAGTTTACCAGCCAGGGGATCGCCGAACTTGGCGACCGGCTGGGGCCGATACTGTGGCAGTTCATGCCGACCAAGCGCTTCGACCCGGACGATTTCGGCGCCTTCCTGCACTTACTGCCGCACAGCGTCGATGGCGTGCCGCTGCGCCATGCGCTGGAGGTGCGGCACGAGAGTTTCGACGACCCGGCCTTTCTGGCGATGGCGCGCGACGCCGGGGCCGCGGTGGTGCTGGCGGACCATGACGACTATCCCGCGATCGCCGGCCATGATGTCGGCTTTGCCTATATGCGGCTGATGCGGGCGCAGGCGGACGAGGCGACCGGCTATCCGCCTGCGGCGATCGCGGACTGGGCCGGGCGGGCCAGGGCGGCCGCAGGGCAGGGCGATGTATTCGCCTTCTTCATCAGCGGCGCCAAGGAGCGCAACCCGGCGGCGGCGCAGGCGATGATCGTGGCTTTGCAGTAACAGGCCTGTTGCATTTAGTGCAATCGGTATGCCGTGCTTTGCGATTGTTACAAGAATATGACGAGCTTATTGGCCCGCTCACACCCAGATGGGTGACAATTCTTGTAAAGATGGAGCAAAATATGCGGCAGGCCTTTCAGGGTGCTGTGCTGGCCATTGCGGTCGGCGTTCAGATGCTGACTTTCTATTCGGTGCTATATGCCTGATTGCGCGTTGCGCGCGCACTGCATCCCGACTCGTCAGGATGCGAAAAGGCCGCTTCCGGTTTGACCGGAGCGGCCTTTTTATTTGCTTTCTATTAGGCGATGTCGTGAACCGATTGTGGGCGAGCATCAACCCTCCGCCAGCCAGCCCGCAAGCAGATAGGCCACGACGCCGATCGGTCCCAATGCGCAGAGCGTCAGCAGGACCAGTCCGACGCGGAGCAGCGTCACGTCCAGTCCGGTGCGGTTGGCGACGCCGGCGCATACGCCCATGATCTTGCCGTTGTTGCGGTCGAGGGTGAAGCTGCTGTTCATCTGTCTGGCCTTCTGCTGAAATGATGGGAAGGGGGGTGCGCGATCAGGCGATCGGCGACACCGGGATCGCCGCGCTGACGAACAGGCTGGCGACGATGAAAGCGCCGACAAGGGCGATAGCGGCGTGCTGGATCTTGGCGATGGACATGGTGGATACTCCCTGATGTGATGGCCGGATCATTCCGACCTTGATGCCCACAGGAATTGCAGATGCCGTGCCAGTTTCGATTTTTGGCGGAAATCCGAGACTCTTTGCCAATAAGGCATCATGCTAGGCTGGCGAATAGGCTCGCTATTGGGAGATTTTCCCGCAGGTTGGTGAAATATGCCTGACCCCGCGGTGGAGCCTGTCCATCTGTTCGTCTATGGCACGCTGCGGGCCACCTTTGACGGGCAGATGGCGCGCTGGTTGCGGCAGGTGGCGCGGCTGGTCGGCCCCGCCACGGTCGGCGGCGCGCTCTGCCGGGTCGCCGACTATCCGGGGCTGGTGACCGGGCCGACGGGCAGGGTGCAGGGTGACCTCTTCGCACTGACCGACGCCGCGGCGATCCTGGCCGTGCTGGACGATTATGAGGAATGCGCGGCCCATCACCCCCAGCCCCATGAATATCGCCGCGAGGCGATGACGGTGCAGGCGGCGGACGGGCCGGTGGAGGCCTGGGCCTATCTCTACACGCGCGACACAGCAGGCCTGCCCCCTATCGCCGATGGCGACTTCCTGTCTTGCGCGCAGACCCCGGACGACTAGTCTGCCGCGTCGGGGGGATGCACAGGAGACAGGCGCCGATGACGACCGATCGCAAACAGGATGACGCGGCCCCCGTGGAGCGGCTGGCCGAAGACCGTAACTGGATCGGCACCACCGGCTTCCAGCGTCGGCACATATTGGCGGGTGGAGCCTTTGCCGCCGGTTTCGCCGTCGCCTGCCGCCCCATCGCCAGCAGCGCGGTGCAGACCTCCGCCGAAGGACTGACGGAAGAGAATGTCTCGATTCCCGCCAGCGACGGCTTTGCCATGCCCGCCTTCGTCGCGCGCCCGGCGGGCGGCAAGGCCGCGCCCGTCATCGTCGTGGTGCATGAGATTTTCGGCGTGCATGAATGGATTCGCGACATCTGCCGCCGCTTCGCCAAGGCGGGCTATTACGCCATCGCGCCCGACCTGTTCGCCCGCCACGGCGACGCGACCAAGGTCGCTGATTTCAAGCAATTGATCGGCACCATCGTGTCCAAAGCACCCGACGCGCAGGTGCTGGCCGATATCGACACCACCTATGGCTGGGCCGGAAAACATGGTGGCGACGCGAAGCGGCGTGGCATCACCGGCTTTTGCTGGGGCGGGCGGGTCGTCTGGCTCTATGCCGCGCATAGCGCCGATCTGGATGCGGGTGTTGCTTATTATGGGCGGCTGGTAACGGACAAGACGCCCTTGCAGCCGCTGAGCGCGATCGAGGAGGTCGGCAAGCTCAAGGCGCCGGTGCTGGGCCAATATGGCGCACTGGACAAGGGCATACCGCTGACGGACGTGGAGGCGATGCGCGCGGCGCTGGTCAAGGCGGGCAAGTCGCCGCCCGACGCCATCACCGTCCATGAGGGCGCGGACCATGGCTTCATGGCCGATTATCGCCCCAGCTATAACGAAGCCGCCGCCAAGGCCGCGTGGGACGCGACGCTCGACTGGTTCGGAACATATGTGAAGCGGTGAGAAAAACCGGGCTCCTGTGTTCGCAGGAGCCCGGCCATGTTATTTCTGCTTCATCGCTTCGACCGCGGCGAGCGTGGTCTTCACATGCTCGGCATAGTTCATTTCGCTATGGACGAAGGCCACCCGGCCCGACGGCGCGATGACATAGGAGGTGCGATCGGTCATGCCCGGCCGCATCTTGAGTGCCACGTCATAGCCGGTCACGATCGCCGGCCCGGCCGACGCCACGGCGAACTTGCCCGCGCATTCCTTGGTCGAAAAGGCGACGAGATCGTCCACGGGGTCGGCCGACATGCCGATGACCGTCGCGCCGGCCGCCTTGAACTTGTCGATATTCTCTGCAAATTCGCGCGCTTCGGCCGAACAGCCCGGCGTGAACGCCTTGGGGAAGAAATAGAGCACCACCGGCCCGCGCTTCAACTGGTGCGACAGGGTCAGGGTGAAGGTCTTGCCCGCCTGCGCGCCGCGGGTGGTGAAGTCGGGCGCCTTGGCGCCGACGGCAAGGGCGGCCATCGCGCCGCTGGAACTCAGGGCGGCGGCGGCGGCGAGGAGAAGAGGCAGGCGCTTCATAGGTCGGTTCCTTGGGTCGGACGGTGATCGGGCTGTTCCCATAATTCGATCGCATTGCCCTCCGGATCATGAATGCGGGCGAAACGGCCGAGGACGGGATCGTCCCATTCGGGCTTGGTGATGATCGCAACGCCTGCGGCGCGCAAGCGGTCCAGAAGGGAATCGAGATCGGACACGCGGAAATTCAGCATGAAGGCCTTGTCGGCGGCGAAATAGTCGCTGTCCGCCTTGAACGGGGCGAACACCATCGGCCCTCCGCGCGGCTGCCAGATCCATTCATTGGGCGTGTCCGCCGGATCGACCACGCAGCCGCCGCCGACATTCAGGTGGGTGCGATACCACGCCCCCAGCGCATCGGGATCGCGCGCGCGAAAGAACAGGCCTCCCATTCCCAGCACCGGCATGGCATCGACTCCCCATTATGTGAACGCCCGGACGCTATCATGCGGGCAGGGCCGAGTCATGCATGGGAACCGGCGGCGCGCTGGCCGGTTCCTCCCTACATGCGGAAATCATGTCCACCCGTGACGCTTCTGTCCCTGTTGCTGGCCGCCGGCTGCAACCAGGCGTCGGACAAGAGCGCCGACCAGCCCGGCGTCGTCGCCAACATATTGGACCAGACGCTGCCCAATGTGGAGGAAGCGCCGCCCGCCGCCAACGCCATCACCCCGGTCGAATCCCCGCCGAAAATCGATACGCCGCCGCCCGAAGCGGCTGTCGCCGGCCTGATCCCCGCGGCCATGCAGGGACGCTGGACCGGCGCGCACGACCGGTGCGGCGACCGCAGCGCCGACCTGGAACTGACCGTCACCCCCGACCGGCTGTTGTTCCACGAAAGCGTCGGTACGGTGCAAAGCGTGACGGCGGGCGAGGATGGCCGCGCCGCTGTGGAAGCGGCCTTCACCGGCGAAGGCCAGAGCTGGACCCGCACCCTGGCGTTGCGCACGTCGCCGGACGGCAAGGCGCTGACCATCGTCAACGATGGCACCGCGGTGACGCGCAAGCGCTGCTGAATGGAGGCTTGGATCGGCCGGTTGGCAGTGGCCTGAATTTGACACGCTCCCACTCCCGCTGACGGGAGGGGTTTAGGGGGTGGACGCAGTGCCGCGACAAATCACTCCTCCAACGACCCGCGCTAACCGCCCCTTCCCCCTCCGCCTTCTGCCCGCTACAGCCACGCGATGATCGGCCGCCTTACCTTGAGCGATTTCCGCAATCATGCGGACGCGCTGATCCTGCCCGACCATAGCTTCATCCTGCTGACCGGCGACAATGGCGCGGGCAAGACCAACATATTGGAAGCGGTGTCGATGCTGGCGCCCGGTCGCGGGCTGCGCGGCGCGCCGCTGTCCGCCATGGCGCGGCAGGAAGGGAGCGGCGGGTTCGGGATCGCGGCGGAAGTGGACGGCGTGGTGCTGGGCACCGGCGTCGCCGCCGCCAGCCCGGAACGGCGACAGGTGCGGATCGGCGGCGTGGCCTCCTCCGCCAACGCGCTGGCCGACCATCTGGCGATCGTCTGGCTCACCCCGGCGATGGACCGGCTGTTCCTCGACAGTCCCGGCGGGCGACGGCGCTTCCTCGACCGGCTGACGCTGGCGCTGCATTCGGGCCATGCGATGCACAGCGCCCGCTATGACGCGGCGATGCGGGCGCGCAACCGGCTGCTCGCCGACCTGCGCCGGGCCGATCCCGCCTGGCTGTCGGCGCTGGAGGCGCAGATGGGCGAACATGGCGCGGCGCTGGCCGGCGCGCGCGCCGATCTGGTGGCGCGGCTGAATGCGATGCTGGCGGACCAGCCCGACGAACCCTTCGCCCGGCCGCGGATCGCGATCGAGGGCGACGAAGCCCCCGACGAATCGCTGCAGGACCGGCTGGGGCGCGAACGGCGGCGCGATGCGGCGGCGGGGCGCACCCTGTCCGGCCCGCATCGCCACGACCTCGCCGTCACCCATATCGCCAAGGGGCAGCCCGCCGCGCTCTGTTCGACCGGCGAGCAGAAGGCGCTGCTGCTCTCGATGCTGCTCGCCCATGCCGCGCTGGTGGCGGCGACACGGGGCCAGCCGCCGGTGCTGCTGCTCGACGAAGTGGCGGCGCATCTCGACCCATCCCGCCGCAGCGCATTATTTCAGCGTTTGCGGGAAAGCGGGGGGCAGGTGTGGATGACGGGGACGGAATCCAGTCTTTTCAACGATCTGGATGATGCGACCCGACTGACTGTAACTGCTGGGCATGTTTTTCGTTCCGCAACATAACGCATCGACGAAACGACTCGTCGCCCCACGCTTGTCCATCCGTCCGGCGTCTGCCCTAAGACCGGCATCGGGGTTCAAGCCTACAAAATAAGTCGGGGTCGCAATCACATGGTCGTTGGTTTTCGCGCGTTTTTCGCGGCGTCTATTCTTGCGCTCTCGACCCTCTTCGCTGTTCCCGCCACCGCCGGCACGCTTCAGTGCGCTCCCTTCGCCAGGCAGGTTTCCGGCATCGACATCCACGGCAATGCCAACACCTGGTGGGGCCAGGCCGAAGGGCGCTACGACCGCGGTCATGAACCCCGCGTCGGTGCCGTCCTGGCCTTCGCCGCCAGCCGTTCGATGCCGGTCGGCCATGTCGCGATGGTCAGCAAGGTGGTCAGCGGCCGCGAAGTGCTGCTGACCCACGCCAACTGGTCCTATCGCGGCGGCATCGAGCGCAACGTCCGCGCCATCGACGTGTCGGCCAATAACGACTGGACCGATGTCCGGGTATGGTACGGCCCGATCGGCGACCTGGGCCTGCGCTCCAACCCGGCGCGCGGCTTCATCTATGCCCAGCCGTCCAAGACCATCGACCAGCCCGTCCAGATCGCATCGGCCGACGCGACCGGTGGCGCTGCGGTGCGCGCCGCCTTCTGATCGCGGCGCGCGATCGACGCGGCCTGCGGCGCGGATCGATCGCTTTTTTCCAAACCCTTACATCGCTGATGCGGGCTTAACCTCTTCTCAAACCATGGCGGCCTAGGGTCATCCTCGGTGGGGCGATTCTTGTTTTGTAGGATCGCATAGATGTTTCGAGCGATACGCTGGGCCGCAGCCTTGCTGTTGTCCGGTCTGGCGACCGCGCCCTGCTGGGGGTCGACGGTGCTGCAATGTGTTCCCTATGCCCGGATCGTATCGGGCGTGGCGATCCGGGGCGATGCGCTGACCTGGTGGGACCAGGCCGACGGCCAGTATAAGCGGGGGACCAGGCCGAAAAAGGGCGCGGTGCTCGCCTTCCGGCCCAACGGCCCGATGGCGCTGGGCCATGTCGCGGTCATCAGCAAGGTGCTGGACGACCGGCGCGTGTTGATCCGTCACGCCAACTGGTCGGTGCCCGGCGCGATCGAGGAAGATGTGCTGGCGATCGACGTGTCGGAGGATGGCGACTGGAGTCAGGTGCGCGTGTGGCACAGCCCGACCGGCCAGATGGGCGCGCGCACCAACCCGACCTATGGCTTCATCTATCCGGCCAAGGCCCGGCTGCATGATTTTACCCCCGACCCGACGCTGGGCGCGAGCGTGCGTTTCGCCAAGGTCGATTCGGATGTCTGGGACGAGCAAAGAGCGCCAACCCTGTTGCGCGAGCCCCGCGTGACGCCGGTCATGGCCAGTCCGCGCATGATCCAGGTTGCGCAGGCCAAGCCAGCGCCCAGGGCGCGCAAGGCCGCGCCGCGGCTGGAGGCCGATCCCTTCGTCGTGGAATATGCCGATGCCGATCCGTCGCAGCGCACGCTGAGCGCGATCATCGCTGACGTCCGGCGCGAAGCGGTGATGAACTGACAGAAAAAGGGCGCCCGCTGCGGCGCCCTCTTTGCTTATTCGGCGTCGGCCGGCTTGTCCGCGGCGGCCGCGTCTTGCGCCCCCTCGGCCAGGTTCTCGAACCAGGCTTCCACTTCGCCGGACAGCTTGATCGTCAGCGGGTTGCCGTGGCGATCGCGGCTCTTGCCGGCGGCAACGCGGATCCAGCCCTCGGAAATCGAATATTCCTCCACATCCTTGCGCTCGCGGCCCTTGAACCGGATGCCGATGCCGCGTTGCAGCACCTCCATGTCGAAATGGGGGCTTTTGGGGTTGGTGGACAGATGATCGGGGGGCGTGTCGCTCATGGTGATATTCCCTGGAAAAGTTGCGCCTCGCCTAGAGCATTTTCGAGGCAAGTGGAATCACTTGCCGACTCGGAAAATGCGAAAAACAATAAACCCGCCTGCGGTCGCCGTCCGTCAACCGCCGCGCTTCTCGTCAACGTCGCAGTAGATGCGGCGGATCACGCCCTGGTCCAGCCAGGCGGTAAAGCGGCTTTCCGCGTCGGCCAGGCCGGCGAAGGGATAGGCAACCGGGCGATCGTCCACCGCGCGGCTCGCCGCCGCCAGCCGGGCGATTGCGTCGGGGGCGGTGGTCAGGATGCGACCGCGCCGGTCGGTCGAGGCGCTGTTGACGCCCACGACATGGCCGTCCTCGGCAAAGACCGGCCCGCCGCTGATGCCCGACAGGGTGCCGTCGCCGGCCGGAATGCGGCCCTTTTCGGCCCAGGCGAGGATCGGCTGGGTCAGGTCGCTGCGCCCGCGCCGCGCGCTCGCCTCGCCGATCAGTTCGGACATGACCAGCGTCGGTTCGCCCGCGGGAAAACCCATATGATAGCCCGGCGTTCCCGGTTGCGGGATGCGGCTGGACAGCGGCAGGGCGGCTTCGCTGGGCAGACTGTCGGCGACCAGCGCCGCATCCGCCTCGCGGCTTTCGATCACCCGCGACACCGGCCGGGCGAAGCGGCCATCCTCCAGCCCGACGCGCGCGCAGCCATGGGTGACATGCTGCGCCGTCAGCCAGGCGCCGTCCCGGTCGACGGCGAAGGCGGTGCCCATCGAATCGGCAGGGCCGCCGGGCGTATCCTCGATCACAAACTGTTCGTCGCTCCAGTCGGGCATCGGCCGGCGCGGCGATCGGGGATCATATTGCTCGACCTTGAGCGGCGGCACGGCCATGTCCTGACCGAGCCAGGCGACCAGCAGCAGGCCACCCAGCGCGAACGGCAGGCAGCCGCAGCCGCGCTTTGCCATCGCCTCAGCCCGCGACCGCGGCGGCGGTGAGGCAGGCGATGGCGGCCTTCATCATCGCCAGGAAGATCGCGGCCGACCGTTCATTGGCCTCGATCCGCGCCGACAGGGTGCCCAGCAGGAAATCGACCAGGCGGAAGGCGACGAGTTGCAGCACCAGGGTTACACTGCCCCAGATGACGATGTCCCAGACATTGACCGACCCGGCGAGGCAGAAGCCCAAGGGGACCGCCAGCCCGATCGCCGCCCCGCCCAGCGAGATCGCCGCGGCCTCGTTGCCGCCGCGGATCAGCGCGAATTCGTCATGCGGGGTGATCCACATATAGAGGCCCAGCGCCGCCAGCCAGACCAGGGTGGCGCTGCCCAGATGTAGCAGCAGGATGGGAAGGCCCGACAACAGGCTTTGAATCACGGGCATGGGATCGGTCATGCCGTCCCCAATGCCGCAACCCGCCCCAAGGTTCAATCGGGGCGGGTCACGGGTACAATATAGCCGCCGGCTTTAGCGGCAGATGCGCACGCGCACGTCGCGGTCGCGATAATAGTCGTAGCGCCATTCGGTCCAGCAGCGCGTGCGATAGCGATAGGCGGTCCGATAATGGCCGCGATACCCGCGCCAATCGCGCCGGTCGCCGCGCCAGTGGCGGCGATCATCCCAGCGCCTGTTGTCCCAGCGGCGATTGTCCCAGCGGCGATTGTCCCAGCGCCCGTCGCGGTCGCCGCGCCAGCCGGAACCACCATAATATTGCGCCTGGGCCGGCGCCGCCGCCGCGCCAAGGCCGGTGATGGCGAGGCTCAACGCGGCCGCGCCCTTCCAGAACAGGTTCATGTCTTTCTCTCCTCACACATCCCGCCCGTCAAGGGGGGAGCATGGACAAGAGAATGCACCGCGCCGACTGAACCGTCCGCGAATGGACATGTCAGCGACGGTTCAGGCTTTTCAGCGCCCCCGCAGCGCCGCTTCGGCTTCCTGCATATAGTCGCGGGTGATCGGCAGCGCGCGGCGGTCGCGGCTATACTGGACCTGGAAATTCACCATGCCGCCATGTTCGAACACGGTCGCCGCCCCGGCCAGGTAGAAGGTCCAGAGGCGGAAGAAGCGCTCGTCATAGAGGGCGACGATGTCTGCCTTATGCGCCATGGTCCGCCGATACCATTCGCGGATGGTGAGGCCATAATGGATGCGCAGCACCTCCACGTCGGTCACCATCAGCCGCGTGCCCTCGCTGCCGGCGATCATTTCCGACAGGGCCGGGATATAGCCGCCGGGGAAGATATATTTCTGGGTGAAGGCGTCGGTCACGCCCGGCCCGCCCATGCGGCCGATCGTGTGGATCAGCATCACGCCCTCGGGCGTCAGCAGGCTGCGGCATGTGTCGAAGAAGGTGCGGAAATGGGCGGTGCCGACATGTTCGAACATGCCCACCGACACGATCCGGTCGAACGGCCCCGTCATGTCGCGATAGTCGATCAGTTCGAACCGGACATGGTCGGCGACGCCGGCATCGGCGGCCCGCTGCCGCGCGACCTTGAGCTGTTCTTCAGACAGGGTGATGCCGGTGACATCGACGCCGCAGGTGCGGTGCAGGTACAGCGCCATTCCGCCCCAGCCGCAGCCTATGTCCAGCACCTTCATGCCCGGCTTCAAGTGCAGCTTGGCGGCGATATGCGCCTTCTTGTCTTCCTGCGCCTGTTCCAGCCCGATCCCGGCCTCATTGTCCGCGTCGGGGTAATAGGCGCAGCTATATTGGCGGTCGCGGTCCAGGAAGAGAGCGTAGAGCGCGCCCGACAGGTCGTAATGATGCGCGACATTAGCCCTGGACCGGGCCTTGTGGTTGGCGCGCCAGAGCTTTTGCCGCACGCTGCCGATGCTGCGCTTGAGCAGGCTCTTGCCCTCGATCGACTTGCCCTGTTCCCAGGGGTTGTTGGCGCGAATCATGGACAGGAATTCCATGATGCCGCCGCCATCGATACCGACCCGCCCGTCGATCCAGGCTTCGGCCATGCCCAGCCGCGGGTCTTTCACGATGTCGAAAGGCACCCGGCCGTCCTTGAAGCGCAACGCGAGGTCGGGAAAGGCTGGGTCGGGCTGACCCACGGTGATTTTTTTGCCGTTGGCGTAGTGAACGGTCAGGCGACCGCGTGTGACCAACCGCTTGAGAACCAATTCAAACAGCTTCATGCCGGGACCTTGTCATGTCGTTACGCAGACGTCAAATGCCCGCATACCAATCATAATCGGCATGGTCCTCCCAAAAACCACCCTTGCCCTTGCCGATCGCGGCCAGGCTGTCGACCGCCTCTATCCCCATTAGATATTTGGCCTGTTTATAGCCCAGTTGGCGTTCGACCCGCAGCCGCAGCGGCGCGCCATTGGCGACCGACAGCGGCCGGTCGTTGAGCGCGAAGGCCAGGATGGTCTGGGGGTGGAAGGCGTCGGCCAGATCGATGCTCTCATAATAGGGCCGCCCGCCGCCCATGTCGTCGGCACAGCGGAAGACGATATAGCGCGCGCTGCTGCGCAGCCCTGCGCCGTCCAGAATGGTCTTGAGGCGGACGCCGCGCCACTTGCCGATCGCGCTCCAGCCTTCGACGCAATCATGACGGGTGATCTGCTCGCGATGGGGCAATGCGCGCAGTTGCGACAGCGACAGCGACAGGTCGCGCGCGACCAGGCCGCCGACCTGCAACCGCCAGTCGGCAAAGCCGTTGCGCCACAACGCCTTGTAGGCGGGCGTATTGGGATTGGCGGTGCCGTTGGCGCGGAAGACGGGAGAAATTTGCTCGGGCCGAAACTCGCGCGCGAGCGCATCGGGGGCCATCAGGCCGCGCTGCGCCCATTTGTGGAAATTCTCGGCGGAAAACAGCGCCTCGCGAAACGTCTCGTTGCGCGCCAGCCGGTCGCAGCCGGCCAGCGTTGCGGTCGCGCCGAGCAGCAGATGGCGGCGGGTCAGGATCATGGCCGATCCTCCGGCACGCGATAGCGGCCGGTGATCATCGAGCGCACCTCGTTCAGCGGCCCGGCGAGCACGACCATCAATATGTGGACCAGGAAGAAGGCGACGAGCGCGAAGGCGGTGATGAAATGGATCGATCGCGCCGACTGCCGTCCCCCGAACAGGTCCAGCAGCCAGGGCCAGGCCGCATTCATGCCTGGCGACATGGTGAGGCCGGTCAGGATCACCAGCGGCAGCGCGACGAAGATCACGCCGATATAGCTCGCCTTCTGCAGCACATTATAACGCAGCGCCGCCTGGCCCGTGGGAAAGCGCAGCCGGGCGTGGTCCCTGATATCCTGCCAGACATGGCGCGGGGCCAGTTCGCCGCGGCGAAAGGCGAGGTCGCGGGCGATGTGCCGGTTGGCGAGGCTCCAGAGCATGTAGGCGAGCAGTGCGAAGGCGAAGAGCGGCGCGGCGGCCAGATGCCAGTGGCGCGACAGGGCCAGGCTGTAATGGCCGGGCAGGGTGATCCAGCCGGGGAAGCGCGCCAGCGTCAGCCAGGCATGGTCCAGGTTTGCGCCATATTGCCCCCAATAAAGCCGGGGATGGGCGTTGAAGATGCCCAGGCCACTGGCGAACAGGGTATAGAGCAGCAGCGCATTGGCCCAGTGCCATAGCCGGGTGGACAGGCGGTGGCGCTTGACATCGCCGGCTACCGTAGGGGTCGGGCTGTCCATGGCGGTGATCCTATCCCATCTGAGGCAATAGTCCACTATTCGGTCCTCGACCTGCTCTGGTTACAGGCCATTGCGAGCGGGCGCGTGGCCGGCGTCCCTTCAGCCCGGCGGGGGCGATGTCACACTTTTGCAACACAAGCCCCGAAATTAATTGAAATAAAGGCAGACCCCCTTTGCAACTCAATCTTGCGATCCTAGATGGCTGCTGCGTGATCATGATGCAGATCATGCTCTTGATCTCCCGATAATGGAGAGAAGAGTCGCAGGGGCTATCGTGAGAATAAGTTCATGGTTGCTTTGCATCAAACCTGAACGCCGGATGAATGTCTAAGTCACGGCGACAAGATAATAAATGAGGACTTTATGAAGACTGTGATTTTCGCAGCTATTGCTGCTGCCACCGTTGTTTCGGCTCCTGCTTTCGCTCAGGACGCTGCGCCCTTCACCGGGCCGCGCGCGGGCGTGACGGCGGGCTATGACAAGATCGGCGGCGAAGAAGGCTTTTCCTACGGCGTCAGCGCCGGCTACGACCTGGCTCTCGCGCCCCGTATCGTCGGCGGCGTGGAAGTTAGCCTGGGCGACAGCACTGTCGACGACAGCGGCCTGGACGTCAGCCGTGACATCGCCGCCTCGCTGCGCGCCGGTTACGTTGTGACGCCGCGCGTCCTCGCCTTCGGCAAGGTCGGCTATGCCTCGACCCGCTTCGAAGTCGACGGCGACGGTGCCGGCTTGGAAGGCGTGCGCTACGGTGGCGGCCTTGAGTTCGCCGCGACCCCGAACACCTATATCTCGGCCGAATATCAGCGCACCGAATATGAGCAGAACATCGGCGGCCGCGACGCCGCGGTGGTCGGCATCGGCTTCCGCTTCTGATCCCTCTCGATCGGAATCAGGGAAGGGGCGGTCCTGCAAGGGGCCGCCCTTTTTCTATATTGTCCGTCCAGGCAGGCAGCGGCTGGAGGTCGGGCGCGACCCAGCCCAGCCGCGCCGTCGTTGCCATCAGCACGTCGCGCGACCAGTAAGTGAAGAGCCAGTCCTTGTCCCCCAGCGGTGAGGCCATCAGCGCGATATAGGCAGTCGTCGGCGTCACATCGGCCGGCAATCCGGCGAGCAGGCGGCGCGCCATGTGCAGCGAGGCCTGGGTGATCGTCTCATGATAGCCGCTCGTCGCGCTGTTCACCCCGCCTACGCTTGCATTATAGCGGCGGATCATGCCGGGCATGTCCCGTTCGGGCTGCACGTCCGGGCGCGTGAGGATCAACCACAGAGCGGTCGCGAAATGCGCGCCGTGGGTCCAGCTTTCCTTGGGCAGCGTACAGGCGCAAAAGCCCGTCGCCAGCGCGTCTATCTCGGCATCGGTCATTATCTTCCCCAACAGAAAAGCCCCGCCGTTGCGGGCGGGGCTGGTCGTCCTGCGCCAATGGCGCAGCCTATCGTCCCGCGATCATCCCAGCGCGGCTTGCTTCTCTTCGGAGAGGCGCTTCATTTCGGCCTTGCTCTTCTTCTCGCTCGCCGACTTTAGCTGGCCGCACGCCGCCATGATGTCACGCCCGCGCGGGGTGCGCACCGGCGCGCTGATGCCGCCTTCGAACACGATGGAACTGAACGCGCGAATCCGCTCCGGCGTCGAACATTCATAGTCTGTGCCCGGCCAGGGGTTGAACGGGATCAGGTTGACCTTGGCCGGCAGCTTATATTTGCGGATCAGCCGGACCAGTTCGCGCGCATCCTCGTCGCTGTCATTCTTGTCGCGGATCATCACATATTCGAAGGTGATGCGCCGGGCATTGTTCGCCTTGGGATAGTCGGCGCAGGCCTGGAGCAGTTCCTCGATCCCATATTTGCGGTTCAATGGCACCAGTTCGTCGCGCACGGCCTTGGTCACGCCATGGAGCGAGACGGCCAGGTTGACGCCGATCTCCTCGGCCGCGCGCGCCATCATCGGCACCACGCCTGACGTAGAAAGGGTGATGCGGCGCTTCGACAGCGCCAGCCCGTCGCCGTCCATGACCAGCTTCAACGCGTCGCGGACATGATCGAAATTATAGAGCGGCTCGCCCATGCCCATCATCACGATGTTGGTCAGCATCCGCCCGTCCGCCGTATATTGCGGCGCGTCGTCATCCTCATCGACGTCATTGGCAACGGCCATATTACCCTTGGGCCATTCGCCCAGCGAATCGCGCGCCAGCATCACCTGCCCCACAATCTCGCCCGGCGTCAGGTTCCGCACCAGCCGCATCGTGCCGGTGTGGCAGAAGCTGCAATTGAGCGTGCAGCCGACCTGGCTGGAGACGCAGAGCGTGCCGCGATCCGCATCGGGGATGAAGACCATTTCATAGTCCTGCCCATCGTCGGACCGCAGCAGCCATTTGCGCGTGCCGTCGCTCGACACCTGCGCTTCGACCACCTGCGGGCGGCCGACGACGAAGCGTTCGGCCATCCAGCCGCGCATCGGCTTGGCAAGGTCGGTCATGGCGTCGAAATCGGTGGTGCCGCGATGATAGAGCCAGTGGAACAATTGCTTGGAGCGCAGCTTGGCGGCCTTCACGTCCAGCCCGGCCTCTTCCAGCACGGCTTTGATCTGCGGGCGCGACAGGCCCATCAGGTCGGTGCGCCCGTCTTCACGCGGCGTCACCGCGCGCGGCACGGGCACAGGGTCGATAAGGCCGGGAATCGGCATGAGCGGGCTGACGGCTGATTGCATGGCGCGCCCTTAGCCGATTTTTGCGGATTTTGGAAGCGCGGCCGCCTAACGCAGTTTGGCGCAGCCCAGCGCCGCCGCGTCCATCGCCGTCGCCGCGCCGCGCAGCGCATAGCTGTCGGCAAAGCCGCGCCCGTCTGCGCCCACGCCTGCCACGCTCATACTGCTGGCCGATCGCATGGCCGCGACGATCTGCGCGTCGCCGCGGGTATCGGGCGCCCAGGCGTCCATCTGCCCGGCGACCAACGCGAAACGGCGCTCGCCCACGGTCAGCGTCACCGGCGCCCTGGCCGCCAGCGCGCGGCTCAGGCGGATATGCAATTGTCCGCGCACCCGCTGGCGCGGCCAGGTGCCGACCGCGACGAACCCCTTGGGCCTCTGTCCTCTCCGCGCGGCGGGCTGGGCGATGGCATAGCAGCGCGGCCCGTTCTGCCCCGCGCCGGGATCGCGAAAAGCGCCCCAACCCTCGAAAATGCCCAGCGAATCGCGCGCCAGGACCGGCGACGCCGCCAGCAGCGACAGGATCAACAGGGCGATGAAGCGAGGCATGATGCGGGCAAAGCCCATGCCGTCCCCTTTTGCAACCCCGGCTCGATCAAAAGCGCGAAGGCGGTGCTTGCCCAAGCCGTCATAGCGGTTATGAAGAAGCATCCATCATTGTCGCCGGGATTCGACCGAATCCCCGGCTATCGGCTTAAAAAGAAACGGACAGAACAGGGACATGAAGGCCACCATCGAACGCGCAACGCTCCTCAAGAGCCTGAGCCACGTCCAGTCGGTGGTCGAGCGGCGCAATACCATCCCCATCCTTTCGAACGTGCTGATCGAGGCGTCGGCCGACGGTGCGATCAAGCTGATGGCGACCGATCTCGACCTCCAGATCGTCGAAAGCGTGTCGGCGCAGGTGGAACAGGCCGGGGCGACCACCATTTCGGCCCACACCCTGTTCGACATCGCGCGCAAGCTGCCCGAAGGCAGCCAGGTGTCGCTGCAGGCGGCCGAAGGCAAGATGCTGATCCAGGCCGGTCGCGCCCGCTTCAACCTGTCGACCCTGCCGCGCGACGATTTCCCCGTAATCGCGGAAGGCGACCTGCCGACCCGTTTCGAGCTGCCGGCGGAGACGTTGAAGCAGATCATCGACAAGACGCGCTTCGCCATTTCGACCGAAGAGACGCGCTATTATCTGAACGGCATCTATTTCCATGTGTCCGACGAGGATCAGCCGGTGCTGAAGGCCGCGGCGACCGACGGCCATCGCCTGGCCCGCGTCACCGTAACCCGCCCGGACGGTGCGGAGGGGATGCCCGGCATCATCATCCCGCGCAAGTGCATCGGCGAACTGCGCAAGCTTCTGGACGAGGTGGAAGGTTCGGTGCAGATCAACCTGTCGGCCAGCAAGATCCGCTTCGGCCTGGGCAGCGCGATCCTGACCAGCAAGCTGATCGACGGCACCTTCCCCGACTATAGCCGCGTCATTCCGACCGCGAACGATAAGCTGCTCAAGATCGATCCGCGCAGCTTCGAGGAAGGCGTCGATCGCGTCGCCACCATCGCCACCGAAAAGACCCGCGCGGTCAAGATGAGCCTGGACAAGGACAAGATCACCCTGTCCGTCACCAGCCCAGAAAACGGCACGGCGGCCGAAGAAGTGCCCGGCGCCTTCCAGGGCGAAGGCTTCGATATCGGCTTCAATGCGCGCTATCTGCTCGACATATTGGGGCAGATCGACAGTGACCTGGTCGAATTGCATCTGGCCGATGCGGCCGCGCCCACGCTGATCCGTGAAAATGACGCCAGTCCAGCGCTTTACGTATTGATGCCGATGCGCGTCTGACCTTCCCTTTGGTGCAGGTTCGACCTGCACCATTATGGATCGTCATGACCCGCCAGCAGTAATTCTCTGGCAAGGAGTTTGCGTTACCAAATGGCGCATGTCCCCGCTCCGCGCATCCCTGACCGATAACCCGTCCCGCCCGATGACGCTGATGGTCGCACTCGGCCTGTCGGAAAGCGGGACCGAAGTGTCGGCGTCCTGGATTTCCGGCGCCTTCATCCATATCGCGCGGCTGTGGCCGCTGATCCTGCTGGCCAAGATCTGCGTCGTCGCGCTGCTCAACCTGCCCTTCTATTCCGGCGATATCGCGCAAGTGGGCCTGATGGTCGCCATGTTGGCCATCGACGGCGCCCTGATGCTCGCGCCGCGCCGGTCCTGGTTCCAGCGCCAGATGCCGCATGTCCAGAACTGGATGATGCTGCCGATGGTGTTCCTGTCGGGCCTGACCTTCAGCCTGTGGCTGGGCTATGAAGCCAAGGCGGCGACCGACGCGCTGTTTCTGGCGGCGGTGCCGGAACTGGCGGTGGCGCTGCTGGCGGTGTGCATCTTCGGCGACCGTCGACTACTGGGGATCAGCTATTTTCTCGGCGCGCTGCTGGTGTCGGTGGTGGAAAAGACCGGCATGGCGCAGGTCGGGCTGCTGTTCAGTTGTGTGCTGGTGATGCTGCTGGCGACGGTGCGTCAAGCGACCGCGGATCGCGACCGGGCGATTGTCCGCCACAGCCAGGATCTGCGCGCGCAACGCTCCGACCGGCTCTTGCAGGAACATGAACGCACCGGGCGCGGCTGGTTCTGGGAAACCGACCGGACGGGTTGCCTCACCTATATCAGCGACGCCCTGGCGCAGACGCTGGATGCGCCCGGCGACGGGCTGATCGGACGGCCGATCACGGAGATCATCCGCCCCGGCGACAAGAAGCAGGGCGATGGCGAACGCACGCTGGGTTTCCACCTGTCCGCTCGCACCGGCTTTTCCGACCTGGCGGTCTGCGCGGCGCTGGCGAAGGAAGAACGGTGGTGGTCGATTTCCGGCCAGCCGGTCTTCAACGAATATGGCCAGTTCCACGGCTTTCGCGGGTCGGGCACCGATCTCACCGAAATGCGCCGCAGCCAGGCGGAAGTGACGCGCCTGGCCCAGTTCGATTCGCTGACCGGCCTCGCCAACCGCATCCAGATGCTCAGTTCGCTGGAGCAGGCGGTGGCCGCCCGCCACGGCAAGCCGGGCGAATGCGCGCTGATGATGCTGGACCTCGACCGGTTCAAGATCGTCAACGACACGCTCGGCCACCCCGCCGGCGACACGCTGCTGCGCCAGGTCAGCCAGCGGTTGCAGCGCGTGGTCGGCGACAAGGGGCTGGTCGGGCGCCAGGGCGGCGACGAATTCAAGCTGCTGCTGCCCGGCCGCCACGATCAGGCCGCGCTGGCCCAGCTGGCGCAGGCGATCATCGCGTCGATCTCGCAGCCCTATATGATCGAAGGGACCGCCGTGGTCATCGGCGTGTCGATCGGCATCAGCTGTTGCCCGCAGGACGGCGTCACCGCCGACGCGCTGATCCGCAATGCCGACCTCGCCCTCTACGCCGCCAAGGGCAATGGCCGCGGCGTCCATCGCTTCTATTCGTCCGACATGCATGCCGATGCGGAGGATCGCCGCGCGCTGGAGGAAGATCTGCGCCGCGCGCTCGCCGCCGACGGCCTGCATCTGGTCTATCAGCCGGTGGTGTCGTCCAAGACCGAGCAGATCACCGGTTACGAAGCGCTGCTGCGCTGGAACCATCCCGTGCGCGGGCCGATTTCTCCCACCCTGTTCATTCCGATCGCCGAGGATAGCGGGCTGATCGGCCAGATCGGCGAATGGGTGATGCACACCGCCTGCCGCGACGCCGCCGACTGGCAGGACGGCATCCGCGTCGCGGTGAACGTCTCGCCCAGCCAGTTCGCCAATCCCGGCTTCCCGTCCACGGTGATGAACGCGCTCGCAGGCGCACAGCTTGCGCCCGAACGGCTGGAGCTGGAAATCACCGAAAGCGTATTCCTGAACGACGACGACGGGACCGACGCGATGTTCACGCGCCTGAAAGCGATCGGCGTGCGGCTGGCGCTCGACGATTTCGGCACCGGCTATAGTTCGCTTGGCTATCTGAAGAAGGCGCCGTTCGACAAGATCAAGATCGACCAGAGCTTCGTGCGCGGCGCCGCGACCAAGGGCAGCCGCAACAGCGCGATCATCAAGGCGATCGTCAGCCTGGCCGAAGCGCTGGGCATGGACACCACGGCCGAAGGCGCGGAAACGCAGGACGAACTGGCGCTGATCCGCCAGCTTGGCTGCAGCCATATCCAGGGCTATATCTACGGCAAGCCGATGCCCGCCGCGGACGTGCTGGCAGGCCAGCGCAGCATGGGCACCGCGGCCAGCGCCAACGGCTTCCAGTCCAGCCGCCCGGAACGCAAGACGATGCTGCGCACGATCGCGATCCATCATGACGGCCATATCTATACCGGCCGCGTCCGCAACATCTCCGCCACCGGCGCGCTGATCGAGGGATTGTGGAACGTGCCCGAAGGCACATTGTTCGCGATCGAGCTGGCCGAAAACCAGTTCGTCAACGCGACCGCGCGCTGGTCGAAGGACGACCGGATGGGCGTGGAGTTCGCCGGATCGGTCGACATCAGCACCCTGCGCAACGCGCCCAGGTCGATGGCGGGGTGAGGTTGGGTGGCGGTGGGAAGCCAGCTGTCTAGTCTTGCGCAGTTGCGCTAAAAAGCGGACGTTCGAGAAGAATTTGACGTCGGGGGCCGCGTGCGAAAAACCTGTCTTGCAATCGCTGTCGCTTGCCTAGCGACACCTGCATTAGCTCAACCTGCTGGATCGTTGGTTAGGGCCACTCTCGCTCACGTTGAAGATGTTTCGGAGATGCCAAATACTCCTCGGATATGTCTCGATGCGGATTGCCAAATCATCATCGATGGATCGTTTCGTATTACCTTCAAGGTAAACCGGTTGCTTGCAGGACCAAAGACCAAATCTACGGTCTATTTGATACAAGCTTCAGCGCGTCCGCGAACAGGCGGGAGATACTATCTCGTCATTGAACCTTTGAAAGGCGAGCCAAAAATCGTGTGGACAGGGTCAGTAACGAATGGAGTGTGCATCGATTTCGCGGATGCCGAACGGCTCGGTCTTCGCGACGAGATTAACAGATTCCCGTGCCGCGCTGACTAATTTTGTGTCCGGTTGTGTGGATCGCGAAAAGCCTTTCTGCCGTCCGAAAATGGGTCGACAGCGGATGTCCCAAACGCAAAAAAGCGAGGCAGTCGCCTGCCTCGTTTTTTTCCGTCCCGCCATTATCCAGCGATCAGGCGGCGATCGCCACCGGCTCCATTGCGGTATCCGCCACGACCAGCCCACGGCCCAGATCGCGGATCAGGCCGATGAAGCGGGTCGCCTCGCGCACGATCATCGCCTTGTTGAAACAGGCCGCCGCGCCCCGGTCCATCGCTTCGGCGACGATCGGCGCGCCGTCGCGCATCAGGCTGGACAGCATGATCACCGGGCATGGCTCCATGTCCATGATCTCGTCCAATATCGCCAGACCATCCTTGCCCGGCATGGCGATGTCCAGCGTCACGACATCGGGCTTTTCCAGCCGGATCATGTCGATCGCTTCTTCGCCATTGCGGGCGATGCCGACCACTTCGATCCGCCGGTCGCGCTCCAGCAGCGTTTCGATCATCGCACGGATGGTGAGCGAATCGTCGACCACCACTATCCTGACGGGCTTCATCACAGGCGTCTCCCCAAACCGTTACACGTCCTCATAACGGCCGGGGAACGAAGGTCTTTAATGTCCCTAATGCGGATTTAACTACGCGGCCGATTACCCGCCGCGAAATTGGGGAAGAACAGCTTGCGGAAGCTGATCGACACGGTGCGGCCCAGCGGGTCGAGATAGCCGGGCTGATAGCGCAGCGGCGTCGCCCCGGTCGCGTCGATGACTTCGCGGCGCTGGTTGAAGATATTGTCGATGTTGAACGATATCCGCGCCCCGCGCAGGAAGGGGATCTTGCGCTCCAGCCCCTGCACCTGCCCCAGATTGGCGAACAGGCGCAGGTTCGCGGTGGCGAGGCTGCCGAAGTTCAGGCGCGAACTGCCGCCCGCCGTACCCGTCAGCGCGCCATCGACATGGGTGCCGCTTTCCCAGTCGATGCCCAGCCGCGCGCCGATGCCATTGTTCATATAGCCGACCCGCGCCTCGATCTCATGCCGGGGCTGGCCGCCCGACGATCCGGTGGCGTCGCCGTCCAGCAGATTCAGTTGCGGCACGCCCGGCGCGATGGCGATGCTCTCGGTCAGGTGCCAGGTGTGATAGAGGCTGAACGTCATGCGCCCGCCGCCCTGGCCGCCGCCCTGGCCGCCGCCACGCCCTCCGCCAAAGCCGCCACCGGGGCCACCGCCCGGCCGTCCGCCGCCGCCCGGCCCGGCATTATTGCCTTCGCCGCGCGGTCGGTCGCCGCCGCCTTCACCGGGCGGTGGACCGCCTTGGCTGCGTTGACCGCGATTGCCGAACAATGCCTGCAATTCGGGCGGTCGGTCCTCCGGCCTGCCGCCCGATGCGCGCCAGGCTTCCACCAGCTTCTGGACATGCGACTTGATCGGGATCGACAGGTCGAAGCCCCAGCGCAACTGCTCGCTCTGCGACGACAGGAAGTTGATCGGCCGCGCGTCGATCTGGAGCAGATTGCCGTCGGCGTCGCGCACGAAGCGCTGCGGATAGGCCGCCTCCAGCGCCGGGGTGGGCGTGGGGAAAGCGGCGATCGGGTTGCTGGTGCGGCTGTTGAGATAAGTGGCGGTCAGCGTCAGATTGGGCTTTTCGAACGGCTTGATCCGGGCGCTCAGGCGAAACTGGTCGCGCACGCTTTCGCGCAGGCTGGCGTTGCCGCCCGACAGTTGGGACACGAACACCGTCTGCCCGGTCGCATAGTCGAACACCGACACGTTGGGCGTCACGATCTGCGGATCGGTGATCTGCGTGCCGGTGGGCGCGGCGCGATCCTGATTGGCGGACAGCAACAATTGCACCGCCTTGACCGGCTCCCAGCGCAGGCCATAGCCCAGCGTCGAGAGCGCGCCGAAGTCCGAATAGCGTTGCGCCGCGGCGTTGAAATTGACGCCGATGTCGCCCACCGCGCCCAGCACGCCCTTCGACCGGCTGGTAAGCGGCAGGTCGACGCTGATCTGCCCGCTGCCGATCTCCCGGCTATAATCATTGCCGCTTGCCACGCCCGACCGGACCGACCGGCTTTCAAAGCCATTGGCCGATGCGCCGAGCCGGATCGATGTCATGACATCGCCCGCCGGCAGGTCGAACAGCGACCCGCTGACCAGCAGGTCGCCCTGCACCGCCCGGCTTTCCGCGCGGGCGCGGTCGGTCAGGCGGGTGGCGGTCAGCGCGGGCGCGAAGCTGCCATAGGGATTGACGCTGGCGTCGCCGGCATCGAGCGCCGTCTGGATCGCGCCGGTGTCTATGCCGCGATCGGTGCGGGTGCGGGTGATCGACAGGTCGCCATTGCCGGTGAAGGACCATTGCCAGCTCCCGCCCAGCCGCCCGCTCAGGGTCAGCCCGATATGGCCGGTCGTGCCTTTGGTCTGCTGCTGCAACGCGCCGCCCTGCGCCAGATAGCGATAGAGGGTGACGTCATTGGCGAAGGGCGAGAAGGGGCTGCCCGCCGCCAGATCGAACGCGCCCTGCGACAGGCCCTGAAGCGAATCGCTGTCCGACAGTTCCAGCCGTCCGTTCAGCGTCGCCGATACCCCGCCCAGCGCGCGGGCAAGGGTGGCGTTGGCGGAAAAACTCTCCGTCTCCGGGCTGAGCGTGCGATAGCGGGTCAGGTCGCTGACGCTGGCGGCATTGGCGCCCGCCACGAAATCATTAAGCGTGGGCGGCGTGGCGGCGGCGCTGCCCGGCACGCTGGCTATCGTCACGGTCTGCCCCGCCAGCGCCGACAGCGCCGGGTCGATCTCGCCATCCGTGCCGGTGCCGACGATATTGCCCGTCAGCGCATAGGGGCGGCGCGGCGCGGTGGCGGTGATGCCCCGCTCGCTTTCCAGCAACGCGGCGGCGCGGCTATATTGCAGGTTCAGGGTGAAGCGATTGTCGCCCCGGATGCGCAGCAGCCCGGCCTCCACCTTGCCATTTTCCCGCCCGCCCTGCGTCGTCGTGCCCGCGCGTCCTTCGGCCGTTTCGGCGCGGAAGCGCTGGCGCAGGACGATGTTCACCACCTTCTGCGTCGGCGCATAGCCATAGGAGAGGGCGACCTGTTCGGGCAGGATGTCGACCCGCGCCACCGCTTCGGACGGGATGTCCTGGATCTCGGAAAAGCTGGAGATGCGCTTGCCGTTCAGCAGGATGACCGGCGATCCGTTGGTCTGCGGCGACAATTCGCTGATCAGTTCGGAAATGGAGGTGACGCCCAGCGCGCGCACGTCGGCGGCGGACAATTGCTGTTCGGGCTGGACGTCGCCGATCACCGATCCGCGTTGCGGCTGGCCGGTGACGACGATTTCTTCGCCCTCGTCCATTTCGACGGGGGGGGCAGCCTTCTCCTCCTCCTGCGCCATCAGCGCGCCGGGCGCGACGCCGGCCATGAGTGCGACACAGACGATGGATGCAGAAAAACGCACGAAAAACCCCCACAGACAAACCCGAAGCTGATCACTGGCCTAGCAGCCGCTTGTCGCAAGATTCTGGCAACGACCAGCGATATTTGTCGCAAGATGTAATCGTGTCGGCTGAACGTGGGCTGAGGCCGGGGTCTTGACCCTGCAATGTCAGGCCGCGTCGTGGAAGATGATGCCCAGCGTATAGCGCACGCCCGACAGCAAGCGGCTGACGCCGTGCCGCATCTGCACCCGATGTACGCCGCGCGCGCCCGTCACCGGCCGGTCGCGCACCGGGAAAATCACCGCGTCGCCCTGGCCCAGCGGCACCACTTCGGGACGCGACTGCATCCGCGGCCGCTGCTCGGTCAGGACGAAGGCGCCGCCGGTAAAGTCGCGCTCCGGCTGCGACAGAAGGATCGCGACCTGCAATGGAAAGATATGCGGGCCATAGACATCCTGGTGCAGTGCATTCCAGTCGCCTGCCTCGTAGCGCAGCAGCAGCGGGGTCGGCTTGTCCTGCCCGGCCAGCGCGCAGCGGTCCAGGAAATCGGCGTGGCGCGCCGGATAGATGTCGCCGGTCCCCAGCATCGCCGCCCAGCGATTGGCCTGCGCCGCCAGTACGGGATAGAGGCTGTCCCGCAGCGCCGCGACCGGATCGGGCAGCGGATAGGCGCAATAGCGATAGCGCCCGCTGCCATAACCATGGCGCGCCATCACCACCTCCTTGCGAAAGGCGCGCGGATCGTCCCACAGGGCGACGATCGCGGCGCACTGGTCGGGGGACAGCAAAGCGGGCAGGCGCGCCGCGCCATGGCGGTCGAGATCGGTGAGGTCCATGGGCGCCAGGGTGGACTTGTCGCGACGCGGCGTCATCCCACCGCTTGCGGTCAAATGCCTTTCCCGTTCGCCCCGGGCGCAGCGAGGTGCCTTCGCCTTATCCCGCCTTGCGAAAGCGGAACAGAAACCGGTCGGTCTTGCCGCGCACCGCCGGGTCGAACACCAGCTTGGCATGATCGTCCGCCGCGTTGGCGAGCAATGGGCTGTCCGCCTCCAGCGTGAATCCGGCGGCGATGAAATCGGCCTTCACCACCGCCGGGTCGATCCGATGCACTTTATCCACGATCGCCCGCGTGTCGCCCGCCGCGCCGACATGATCGACGATGCCCACGATCCCGCCCGGCTTCGTCGCGGCATAGAGCCTCTTCACAAAGGCGGCCGGATCGGTCCGCGGGATGCCATATTTCTCCGACTGCCAGTATAGATCGTGGTAGCTCAGGTTGATGATGGTGAAGTCGAAACTGTCCGCCGGCGCGCTGAACGCCTCGAACGGGTAGCGGACCCATTGCACATCCGGCCGCCGCGCGACCAGCGCCTGCCATTTTTTCTGTTCTTCGGGCTGGGTGTAGAACTGGTTCGGCTCGAACGCGGTGACCTTGCCGGTCGGACCGACCGCATCGGCCATGATCTCCGCCCAATAGCCCGATCCTGTCATAATGTCGGCCGCCTTCATGCCGCGCTTCAGCCCCAGGAAAGCGAGCGTTTCGGCGGGCTTGCGGCTCTCGTCCAGCGCTCTCGCCTCGGCCGGGCGTTTGGCGTCCGCGATCGCGGCGGCATAGTCGGGCGCGGGCGGGTTCGGCGTCCGGGCGGCGAGCGGCGCGGCGAGGCTGGCAAGACAGAGGATTGCGGGGCAGAGGATGACGGGGCTGGCGCGCATGATGATTTTCCCTCCTGATGGCGCGCCATCATGCGCCGTGCTTGTCCGCCGCTCAACCCTGCGGCATGACGGCTGTCGATGCTGCACGTCGCTGGTCGAAACGGCGCGCAATCGCTGTCCTACAGAAGTTTCGGCTGCTATAAGCGGCTGTAAACAGGTAACTTTACATAGATTCCATAGTGCGCACATGTATGAAGTTCGGGAAAGGCAGGCAAAGCATGGCCGATCATGACTCCAGGGACGGCAATATCGCCCGGACCCTCTATCCGCCGATCGCCCCCTTCGCTTCCGGCCATCTCGACGTCGGCGACGGCCATCATATCTATTGGGAGCGGGCCGGCACGCCCGGCGCGAAGCCGGCCGTGTTCCTCCATGGCGGGCCGGGCGGCGGCATATCGTCCGATCATCGCCGCCTGTTCGACCCGGCGCGCTACGATGTGCTGCTGTTCGACCAACGCGGCTGCGGCCGATCGACGCCCCATGCCGATCTGACCGCCAACACGACCTGGGATCTGGTTGCAGATATCGAGCGGCTGCGCGCGATGATGGGCGTGGAGCGATGGCTGGTGTTCGGCGGAAGCTGGGGATCGACGCTGGCGCTGGCCTATGCGCAGGCGCATGTGAATCGCGTCACCGAACTGGTGTTGCGCGGCATCTTCACGATCCGCAAATCCGAGATCGACTGGTATTATCAGGCGGGCGCAAGCCGCATCTATCCCGACAAGTGGGAACGGTTCGTCAGCCCGATCCCGCAGGCGGAGCGCGGCGATCTGGTGGCCGCCTATCGTCGCCGTCTGACCGGCGATGATCGCGCCGCCCAGATCGCGGCGGCGCGCGCCTGGAGCGTGTGGGAAGGCGAAACGATCCGCCTGCTGCCCGACCCGGCGCTGTCGGCGACCCACGACGCCGACGATTTCGCGCTCGCCTTCGCCCGCATCGAAAATCATTATTTTGTTCATGGCGGCTGGCTGGAGGACGGGCAGCTGATCCGCGACGCGGGCAAGCTGGCGGACATTCCCGGCGTCATCGTGCAGGGCCGCTACGACATGGCCTGCCCCGCGGAAACCGCCTGGGCGCTGCATCGCGCCTGGCCGCAGGCGCGCTTTGAAATGATCGAGGGGGCGGGGCACGCCTATAATGAACCGGGCATATTGGACGCGCTGATCCGCGCGACCGACGGCTTTGCGGATATAATAGAGGGATGAGGGGGCAGCCCATGAGCGGAACGGCCATTGTCGGCATCATCATACTGATCTTCGTGACCGGGTTCGGCCTGCTGGCCGGCTGCCCCGCTTATAATGTCTATAGTCAGGAACAGGCCGGGCGGGCGGCGCTCGCCGAAGCGCAATCGTCGCGCCAGATAGCGGTGCTGGAAGCGCGCGCCCGGCTGGAAAGCGCCAAGATGCTGGCGGATGCCGAGGTCGTGCGAGCGGAGGGGGCAGCGCGTGCCAACCGAATATTGCAGGACAGCCTGGGCGGACCCGACGGCTATCTACGCTATCTGCAAATTCAGGCGATCGACGCCAAGGATGCCAATATTATCTACGTGCCAACCGAAGGCGGTCTGCCGCTGCTGGAAAGCAACCGTCTGGCGCCCCGGACCAGCCCGGCGCCATAAAGGCCTCAACGCGTGCCCGGCCCCAAGGCGGGATCGAGGTCGCGGGGGCGGGTGAAGCTGCTCAGCGTCGCGCTATTCTCGCCTGCTTGCCCCCAGCGGTCGATGGCGAGGTCGAGCACGGCGATGCTGGCGGTCGGGAACTTGACCTCCACATCCTCGCGCAGCGGATTGACGCCGTCGTCGGGGACGAGGTCGAGGATCAGCTCCTCCAGCCCCGGATTATGCCCGGCCAACAGCGCGCTGTCGGCGCTGTCGGGCAGGTCGCGCACGACGTCGAACAGGGTGGGCGCGGATGCCAGGTAGATGCGCCGGTCCCAGCGCGCATCGAGCGTCTGGCCATAGCCCGCGAAGAAGGTTTCCAGCGTCTGCATCACCCGCACCGCGGGGGAGGCGACCAGCAGGTCGAACTGCATCTTCCGCTGGGCGGCGAACTGGCCCATCAACATCGCGGCCTTTTCGCCGCGGCGATTCAAGGGCCGGTCGAAATCGCGCGCCACCGGATCGTCCCAGTCCGATTTGGCGTGGCGCAACAGGGTCAGGCGCTTCATTGTCTCTCCTGTTCGGGAGTCCCTGATCGGGGCAGGCCGGATTCGCCCCCCTGATGCCCGAACAGGCCGGTTTCGCCAAGCGTTTCGCGATGCGACGCCCCGCTGACGGCGATGATCGCCTCGTCCAGCGTCAGGCGGCGGATCGGCGTTCCGGGCGGGAAGGCGCTCAGCAAGCGGCTGGGCATGGCGGCGGACAGGATGACGAAATGGCCCTTGTCCTCGGCCCGTCGGATCAGGCGGCCAAAGGCCTGCGCCAGCCGCGCGCGGATCAGCCGGTCGTCATAGGCGCTGCCGCCGCCCGCCAGTCTGCGCGCGGCGTGCAGCACGGTGGGCTTGGACCAGGGCACGCCCTCCATCACCACCAGCCGCAGCGAATGCCCCGGCACGTCAACGCCGTCCCGTAAAGCATCTGTGCCCAGCAGCGAGGCACGCGGATCGTCGCGGAAGATATCGACCAGCGTGCCGGTATCCATCGGGTCGACATGCTGGGCGTAGAGCGGCAGGCCGGTGCGCGCCAGCCGGTCTGCGATGCGGGCATGGACCGCGCGCAGCCGCCGGATCGCGGTGAACAGCCCCAGCGTCCCGCCGCCCGCCGCCTCGATCAGCCGGCCATAGGCGCCGGACAGCGCCGCTATATCGCCGCGCTTGATGTCGGTGACGATCAGCACTTCGGCGCGGCCGGGATAGTCGAACGGGCTGGCCGCCTCGAACCGTTCCGCGCCATAGGGCAGATGCGTTGCGCCGCTGCGCGCCTCCGCATTGGACCAGTCACCGCCGCCCTTGAGTGTGGCGGAGGTCAACAGCACGCCCTGTGCGGGCTTCAGCACGGTTTCGGCGAGCGGGCGGGTGGGATCGAGCCAGTGGCGATGGATGCCGATATCGAACTCGCGCCCTTCGACCCGGTCCACCGTCATCCAGTCGACATAGTCGGGGTCGGCCGGTCCACCAATGCGCGCCAGCAGCGCCAGCCAGGCCGCGATCAGGTCGCGCCGCCAGCCGAGCGAGGCGATGGCGCCCTCGACCCGCGCCCGCGCCGCGCCGTCCAGCCAGTCGGGCGCATCCTCGATCACTGCCTCAAGCCGGCGGGACAGACGCACCAGCGGCTTGATCAGCGCGTCGAGCGCCAGTGCGGCCTCCTGCGCCGCATCGACCAGCGCGCCGTCGGGTTCGGCCAGTTCGGTTTCCAGCCCATAGCCGGCATCCGCCTCGCCCGCCGCTTCCGCGCGGGTATAGACGGTGCCGCGCACCGCGGCGAGCAGCGTTTCCAATGGTCCGAACGGCTCGGCCGCCACCACCCGCTTCAGCCAGTCGTCGGCGGGCAGCGCCTGCGCTGCGTCCACTGCTGCGCGGATCGCCTGTCCGCCTTCCTCGTCATAGCTGGCGAGGTCGGACAGACGCGCCGCCAGCCCGCGCCGCCGTCCGCGCGATCCGCCCTCCGGTCCCATGATCCAGCGGCGCAGCTCGATGGCCTCCTGCCCCGAAAGGGCAACGGAGAAGGTCGAATCGGCCGCATCGAACAGGTGGTGCCCCTCGTCGAAGACGATGCGCTGCGGGCGTTGCCCGGTTTCGCGGCCCCGCGCGGCGTTGATCATCACCAGCGCATGGTTGGCGATGACGATATCGGCGTCGGCCGAGGCGCGCGCCGACCGCTCGATGAAGCATTTGCGGTAGTGCGGGCAGCCGGCATAGATGCACTCGCCGCGCCGGTCGGTGAGGGCCGTGGAGCCGTTGCGCCGGAACAGGGTGGGCAGCCAGCCGGGCAGGTCGCCGCCGGCCATGTCGCCATCCTTGCTGAAAGCGGCCCAGCGCGCGACCAACTGGGCGAGGATGGCGGCGCGACCGGCAAAGCCGCCCTGCAACGCATCTTCCAGATTGAGCAGGCAGAGATAATTTTCCCGCCCCTTGCGCACCACCACCCGCTTCGCCGCGACCGCGGGATCGGGAAAGAGACGGAGCGATTCGCGGTCGAGCTGGCGTTGCAGCGCCTTGGTATAGGTGGACACCCAGACTGTGCCCTGCGCTTGCATTGCCCAGAGGGAGGCGGGGGCGAGATAGCCCAATGTCTTGCCGATGCCGGTGCCAGCTTCGGCCAGCAGCATATTGGGCTGGTCGCGATGCTTGCGGGGCAAGAAAACGGTGCTGGCGGCGGCGGCATAGGCGCGCTGGCCGGGGCGCGGTTCCGCCCCCGCGCCGGTCAGCGCGTCCAGTCGCGCCAATATCTGCTCCTCGTTCAGGCTGACGGTGCGCGGGGCGGGGCGGGGTTGGGCCTCTTCCCATTCGGGCAGTTTGGAAAAGAGCCAGCGCTCCGCTTCCTTGGGCCGGGCGATGCGCGGCGCGACCAGCGGCGACCAGGGCCAGCGCAATCGATGCAGCGCCTGCGCCGCCGTCCAGCCGCCCTCCCGCTCGGTCCAGTCGGCTGCCTCCAGTCGGCCCAGCAGCAACGCCGCCCCCTGCTGCAACAGTGTCGGGATGTCCGACTCGCTGGCCGGCGCGGGCAAGCCGAGCGCGGCGGCCAGCCCCTTGGGCGTGGGCACGAGGAAGCGCGCGGGATGGAGAAAGGCCCAGAGTTCGAGCAGGTCGAGCCCATTGAGTTCGGGATAGCCGAGCCGCTGGCCGGTGAGGGGCGCGTTCAGCAGCAGTACCGGGGTTTCGGCGGTGCGCGCGATCGCCTGTCCTTTGGCCAGCGCCTGGGTGCGGTCGCCCTCGCGCAACCAGATGCCGCCATGGCTGGCGTGAAGCGCGGGCAGGGTGGCGGGATCGATCACCTGTCCGGGCTTAGGCGAACAGGAACAAAAGGAAAACCTGAAAAGTGGCGCGTGTCAGCCCGTGCGCCGTCCGAAACCACCGCCGCCGATGCTGGCGCCGCCGAAGCCGGCCGGGATGCGCGGCTGAAAGGCGGCCGGCGCGCGTTTGGCGGCGCGGGCCATTTCAAGCTGCTCGTAGAGCGGGCCGTCGCTCAACTCATAGGGGAAGCGGATGCCCATCCGGTCCTCTTCGGACCAGCGGACCGTGCCGAAGACGATATAGCCGTCCAGATCGATCTGGCATTGCGACCGTGCAGGCAGGGTGCAGCCCACCACTTGGGCGCCGCCTTCGCTCAGGTCGACGATCACGCCGTCCAGGCTGTCCAGCACCGTCGTAACGACGATGGGGATCTCCACGGCTATGCGCTCGCGGCTGCGCTGAATCTGCATATGGCCTCCTGTGGCGCCATTATCGAGGTCCAGGGTTAATGAAATCTAAATATGAGAACGATTCTTAACGTGGATTTGCCGCCAATACCCGTTTTCTTTCGCCCTTTCCGGGTTTAGGGGGCGTTCCATGACCATGTCCGACATCATCCGCACCGCCGCGACCGCCTCCAAGGCCTGGCCCTATGAAGAAGCCCGCAAGCTTCTGAAGCGCTATGCCAGCGGCGCGCCGGACAAAGGCCATATCCTGTTCGAAACCGGCTATGGCCCGTCGGGCCTGCCGCATATCGGCACCTTCAACGAAGTGCTGCGCACCACCATGGTCCGCAACGCCTTCCATGCCCTGTCGGACATTCCCACCCGGCTGGTGGCGTTCAGCGACGATCTGGACGGGTTCCGCAAGGTGCCCGACAATGTGCCGAACCAGGCGATGCTTGGCGACTATCTGGGCAAGCCGCTGACGCAGGTGCCCGATCCGTTCGAAAAGTTCGAAAGCTTCGCGCATCATAATAATGCGATGCTGCGCGACTTTCTCGACAGTTTCGGCTTCGACTATGAATTCGTCTCCGCGACAGAGCAATATCAGGCTGGCGCTTTCGACGAAGCGCTGCGCCAGGTGCTGCGCCGTTATCAGGCGATCATGGACATCATGCTGCCGACCCTGCGTAAGGAACGGCAGGCGACCTATTCACCGGTCCTGCCGATCAGCCCGAAGAGCGGCATCGTGCTACAGGTGCCGGTCGAGGTGATCGACGCCGAAGCCGGCATCGTCCGCTTCGTCGATGAAGGCGAGACGATCGAACAGTCGATCCTGGGCGGCGCGGCCAAGCTGCAATGGAAGGTCGACTGGGCGATGCGCTGGTATGCACTGGGCGTCGATTATGAAATGGCGGGCAAGGATCTGATCGATTCGGTTACCCAGTCGTCCAAGATTTGCCGTGCGCTGGGCGGCCGCCCGCCCGAAGGCTTCAACTACGAGATGTTCCTTGACGAGAAGGGCGAGAAAATCTCCAAGTCCAAGGGCAATGGCCTCAGCCTCGAACAATGGCTGACCTACGGCCCGCAGGAAAGTCTGGCCTTCTACGCCTATCGCGAGCCGAAGAAGGCGAAGCAGCTCCACATGGGCGTCATCCCGCGCGCCGTGGACGAATATTGGCAGTTCCGCGGCAATTATTCCAAACAGGCGATCGAGCAGCAACTCGGCAATCCGGTCCATCACATCCATGACGGCAAGCTGCCGCAAGGTGAGTTGCCGGTGACCTTCGGCCTGCTGCTGAACCTCGTCGGCGTGATGGGCGACGCCAGCCGGGAGCAGGTCTGGTCCTATCTGCAAAATTACGTTCCGGGGGCGAGCGCGCAAACCTATCCGGAACTGGACGCGCTGATCGGCCATGCGCTGGCCTATCATCGCGATTTCGTCGCGCCGACGCTCAAGCGCCGTGCGCCCGACGCCAATGAGGCGGCTGCGCTGCGCCGGTTGGATGCCGAACTGGCTGCGCTGCCGGAAGGCGCATCGGCCGAGGATATCCAGAATATCGTCTATGCCATCGGCAAGGACGAGGCGTTCGGCTTTGCCGAGCTGCGCGACTGGTTCAAGGCGCTCTACCAGACGCTGCTGGGCGCCGATCAGGGGCCGCGCATGGGCAGCTTCATCGCGCTGTACGGCATCGAGAACAGCCGGACGCTGATTGCGCAGGCGCTCGCCGCCTGACGCGCGCCGGCGCGGAACATTCCGCGATGGTCGGGCGTTCTGCGCATCGGTCCACCCCCCTTTCGGACTGGTGATGCGCCTTGCGTGCGTCATCGGCCGCGTGCGCCCGGAAACGGGCGGCGCGGCCAAGCGGGGGGTACAAAGAAAAGCGGCCCGGACGATCCGTCCGGGGCCGCTTTTCTGTGATGGTATTTACCAGAAGAAGGCGCGATGGGCCGTAATCACCCGGCCGGTGCGAACATTGACCAGCATCACGTCGTTATAATGCCGCACCCAGCGCTGGTTCACGCCCGGGCGGGGCAGGCGATAGCGGTTGGTGTCGGTGATGTAATAGCGCGAGCTATAATAGGCAGGACGAAGTTGCGCCCCCGCATTCCACTGGCTGTAACGGAACGGCGCACGCCAGTTGCCGCCGCGATAGACATCGCGATGGGTGCGACGATAGTCGCGCCAGTCTTCGCGCGCTTCCTGACGGGCGTCACGAACGTCCCGGCGCGCTTCGCGCACGTCGCGGCGGTCGCCATAGCGCTGCGCCTGGCGCAGGTCGCGCTTCTCCTCACGCAGATTGCGTTCGCTGCGGCGCACCTCGCCGTAGGATTGGGCCGACGCGACGCTCGGTGCGACGGTGGCGGCAAGCAGACCCAGGATGATGAGTTTACGCATAGAAATTCTCCCATATTCCGTGGCGGTTGAACCTGTCCGGCAGGATCGGGTTCCCTCGCCTACACAAGGGTTATGGGATTTGGCGGCTGAACGGTGCGAGAATGAAGCTGTCAGATTCCAGTCATTTATGTCGCAAAGTGTAACCGGCGGACGACAGGGTTCAGCCCCAGGGGCGTTCGCGAAACCATTTGGTGACTACATATTTGGCGCCCCGTTCGACGGGCCGCGCCGCATGGAGGCTGAAGCGGTTGGGCGCGCCGTCGCGGTCCATATTGTTCCAGATCAGGATCATGCCCTCGACCGGCGGCACCATGAATTCGCATTGCGGGAAATGGGTTTCGCCGCCAGCCTCGACCGGCGACAGATAGATCATGGCGGTCCATGTCCGCTGCCCGCCGCTGGTGCGCATTTGCGGCCAGTAGCTGGCGGTGACCGGGAAATAGTCGCAATGGACCTTATATTCCTGGCCCGGCGCGTAGCGTTGTCCCTGCAGCGTTTCGCCATGGCGGGCGGGCAGGCCGGTCAGTGCGCAGATGCGGTCGCTCACCGCTAGCACGAGCTTGTCCCAGGGATTGAGGTTGCAGCTATGACTGGTGCGATAATCGGCGTTGGCGCTGCCCGAAAACAGGGTGGACGGTTTGGCGTCGGCGTCGATCATCGCGCGCAGGCCCGCCGTTTCTTCCGCGCTCAGAAAATCCTGGCGTCCGTAGATTTCGAGTTGCGGAGCGTCGATGCGATGCACCATCGGATTGCGGTCCAGCCGTTTGCGCACATCCTCGCCGATACCGGCGCGCAGCGGCGACGCGGTGCCGCCATCATCCCTGTCTTCGCTCATATTTTGGCTCATGGCTGCGTCCTGCCACAGAGGCGACCATCCTGAAAAGACCCCGGCCCTGAAAAGACCCCGGCGCGTTTCCGCTCCGGGGTCAGGGGTTCCTGAAGGCCAGTCCAGGAAGGGGCACTCGTCTGGCATAGGCGCGGCTGCCGCCGCGGCATCACCAGAAGAAATTGTTGATCACGTCGACCACATAGCCGTCGCGAATATCGACCAGCAGGGCATCGTCATAGTAACGGATCCAGCGCAGCGTGCCATAGGCTGGCGGCAAGCGGTAGCTGTAGGGATCGTCCAGCCAGTAGTTGTTGGAATAGAGCAGGCTGTTCAGTACGATACCCACCGAAAAGCGGCGATATCCATAGTCCCAGCCGCGCGGGGCATAATAGCGGCCCATGCGATAACGGTCGCCATAGCGGTTGCGATAGCTGTTCCAGTCGTAACGCCGATCCTGACGCCAGCCATTGTCCCAGCGTCGCTGATTGCTCCAGCGCGTGCGATCGTCATAGCGGCGACCATTATTCCAGTTGGCGCCGGCCTGACCGCGATTGTCGGTCCAGCGGCGATCGTCCCTGCGGTCATTGCGCCAGTCCTGACGGTCCTCCCGCCGATCGTTGCGCCAGTCCTGGCGATCCTCCCGCCGAGCGTTCCGCAAATCCTGCGTGATGTCGCGACGGCCATTGCGCCAGACGGGCGGGCTTTCGCGTTGGTCGTTGCGACGGTCCTGCCAATTTTGCTGGCGATCGTCGCGCCGGTCCTGGCGCGCTTCGCGCTGCGCCGGCGTGCCGGGGCGGTTCTGATCGCCCCGCCATTGCGGATTGGCGCGCTGTTCAGGGCGTTGCTCGACGCGGCGCTCGGGGCGCACTTCCGGTCGCGGCGGCGCCATCTGCGGCGCGGGCCGTTCGGCCATGCGCTGCTGCCAGCGTTGCGCCTGCGCTTCGCCGCGCGGCTGGTCCATGCGGTTGCCGCGGGATATGGCGACGCCGCCTTCGGCGCGGCCAGCCCGCTCGCTACCGCGATTGCCGCGCTGCTCCGGGTTGTTCTGGGCATAGGCCGGTGCGACGCCGCTCAGCAGCGTTGCGGTCATCAGACCTGCCAGCATCATCTTCCTCAACATCGTCGTGACTTTCGTTGGCCGGGGACACTACGCCCCCTCATGATCCCTTTCTACGCAAGGCGCGATGTCGAGATGCTGAACCCGTCCGACAGCTATTTGAAAGAATCGGGGAAAGACGATAGACAGGCGATATTCAGACGACGAGTGTCCGTTGGTACGTGTCGCATTGGCGACGAAACCCCGGAGTGCGCCCAGAAGCTGATCCAGATCAGTGCGCTGCCGTGTAACTGCCTATAGGACTGACGAGTGACGATATCTCCCGATGCTGGCCAGACCCGCCAGGCCTTGCGCGAAGCGACGATGGAAAGCCATCGGCGGGTCGATTCCATCTATGCCAGTTTTGCGCTCGATTCGGTGATCGATTATCGCGCCTTTCTGACGGCCCATGCCAAGGCGCTGGGCGGTCTCGAAGCCGCGGCCCGGCCCGACGCGCTGCGGCTGCCGCTGCTGGCGCAGGATTTGTCGGCGCTCGACCTCCCTTTGCCCGATCCGCTGCCATTGGAGGCGCATCCGGGCGACGGCTTCCATTGGGGGCTGCGTTATGCGCTCGAAGGATCGCGGCTGGGCGGCGCGATGCTGTCGCGCCAGGTCGCGCCGGGCCTGCCCAAGGCCTATCTGTCGGCCGCGCATGGCAAGGGCGAATGGATAGCCTTCCAGCAGGCGCTCGACAGCGCCGCGCGCGAAGGCGGCGAAGGCTGGCTGGACGACGCCGTGCAGGGCGCGCAGGCGGCCTTCGCCCTGTTCGCGCAGGCCGGCCAGGCGGCCGATCGGGCGGTCTGCCATGGCTGACCGGGAAGTGCCCGACACGATCTTTTCGGTCGACCTCGACAATTGCGATCGGGAGCCGATCCATGTGCTGGGGACGGTTCAGCCCTTCGGCTTCCTGATCGCGCTGACCGCCGACTGGCTGGTGTCGCGCGTGTCGGCCAACAGCGCGCAGTTCATCGGCCTCTCGCCCGACGACATGCTCGGCAAGCCGGTCCACACCCTGCTCGACGGGGAAGCGATACATGCGCTGCGCAATCGCATCACCCTGCTGCGCGGCCCCGATTCCGTCGAGCGGCTCTTTTCGATTCCGCTGATGGCGGGCGGCCCGGCCTTCGACGTGGCCGTGCATTTCTCCGGCCCGCTGGTGGTGGTCGAGGCGGAGCCGGCGGCGCATGACGAGATGGAGGCGAGCAGCACCGTCCGTTCCATGGTCGCCAGGCTCGCCCAGGCCGATAGCATGACCGCCTTCCTGCGTGACGGCGCGCGCCAGGTGCGGGCGCTGACCGGGTTCGACCGGGTGATGGTCTATCGCTTCGCCGATGGCGGGGACGGCGAAGTGGTCGCCGAAGCCTTGAAGCCGGGCATCGAGAGCTTCTTCGGTCTCCATTATCCCGCATCCGACATTCCTGCACAGGCGCGGGCGCTCTACCTGCGCAATATCTTCCGTGTGATCGCCGATGTGAAGGCGCAGCCGGTGCCCATCGTGCCGCAGCTCGACCCGACCGGCGCGGCGCTCGACATGTCGCTCTGCCTGACCCGTGCCGTGTCGCCGATCCATATCGAATATCTCGGCAATATGGGGGTGGGCGCCTCGCTCTCCATCTCCATCATCGTGGAGGGGAAGTTGTGGGGGCTGTTCGCCTGCCACCATTATGCTCCGCGCCTGCCGACCTTTGCGCAGCGCAGCGCCGCCGAACTGTTCGGCCAGATTTTCTCGATGATGCTGGAAAGCCGCGAGCGCGGCGACACCGCCACCTATGAAGGCAAGGCGCGGCAGGTGGCCGACCGGCTGATGTCGGCCGTGGCGCAGGATCATGATCTGCTGACCAACGCCCGCTGGCTGGGTGATATCATCTTCGACACCATCCCCGCCGATGGGGTGGGCGTTTATATCGACGGGCAGATGACCTTTTCGGGCCTTGCTCCCGACGAACCCGCCTTTGTCGCGATCGTGTCGATGATGAACCGTGTCGCCGCCAGTCAGGTCTATACCACCGACAATCTGTCGTCGGTCTTGCCGGAGGCCGCCGCCTATGCCGATCGCGTGTCTGGCCTGCTGGCGATCCCGCTGTCGCGCCGTCCGCGCGACTATGTCGTGCTGTTTCGCGCCGAACAATTGCGGTCGGTGCGTTGGGCGGGCAAGCCGGAAAAGGACATCGAATATGGCCCCAACGGGCCGCGCCTGACCCCGCGCAAAAGTTTCGAATCCTGGTCGGAACTGGTGAAGGGCGTGGCGCTGCCGTTCCTGCCCGCCGAGCTGCGCGTGGCCGAAGCGCTGCGTACCGCCCTGCTGGAAGTGATTCTGCGCCTGTCCGATTCCGCCGATGCCGAACGGCAGCGGGCGCATGAGAAGCAGGAATTGCTGATCGCCGAACTCAACCATCGGGTGCGCAACATCCTGTCGCTGATCCGCGGGCTGTTGTCGCAGACGCGGGATAGCGCGCGATCGGTCGACGAATTTATCGGCACGCTGGAAAGTCGCGTGCATGCGCTGGCCCGCGCCCATGACCAGATCACGGCCGATCGCTGGAGCCCGGCGCGCCTCTACGATCTGATCGAGGTCGAATCGGGCGCCTATCTGGGCGAACGCAGCGACCGGGTCCGGCTGTCCGGGCCGAATGTGCTGCTGACGCCGGGCTGCTTCACCGTGCTGGCGCTGGTGATCCACGAAATGCTGACCAATGCCGCCAAATATGGCGCGCTGTCGGACAGCGGCGTGGTCGCGATCGACTGGCGGGTGGACGAGGATGGCAGCCTGCTGATCGACTGGACCGAAAGCGGCGGCCCGGCGGTGATCGCGCCGACGCGGCGCGGCTTCGGATCGACCGTGATCGAGCGATCCATTCCCTATGATCTGGGCGGCCATGCCGAAATCAACTATCGGCTGGCGGGCATCGAGGCGCATTTCTGCATTCCGTCGGCCCATGTCGTGTCCGTGCTGCCCGATGTGACGGGGACCGATCGCGCGAAACCGGTGGCGGTGGTCGAACCCGGCCTGCTGAAGGGGCGCACCGTGCTGCTGGTCGAGGATAATATGATCATCGCCATGGATGGCGAGGATGCGTTGCGCGACCTGGGCGCGGAGGTGATGACCGCGGCCAGCATCGGCCGCGCGCGGGAGGCGATCGCGATCCAGCCGGTCGACCTGGCGGTGCTGGACTTCAACCTGGGGCATGAAACCAGCCTGCCGATCGCGGACCTGCTGGCGGCGCGCGGCATTCCCTTCATCTTTGCCACCGGCTATGGCGATGGGCTGGAATTGCCGGCGCAGTTTGCAGATGTGACCCTGCTCAAAAAGCCCTATTCCAGCGTGACGCTGGCGCAGGCGCTGACGCCGGTGATCGACGCGGCGCCCTGAACCGCGACAGCGAAACGGACAGTTTCCGCATCGTCGATTGCAGGCCGGCCGGCAGGTGGCGATCTATGCGCCATGTCTACCCAGCCAACCCTTTTCATCCCCCATGGCGGCGGTCCCTGCTTCTTCATGGACCCGACCGATCCGGACCATCCGCACAGCGACCCGATGTGGCGGCCGATGCAGGCCTATCTCGCCGGTCTGATCGCGACCCTGCCCGAACGGCCGCGCGCGATCCTGCTGGTGTCGGGCCATTGGGAGGAGGAATCCTTCACTGTCCATGTCGGCGAACGGCCGCCTTTGCTGTTCGACTATTATGGCTTTCCGCCGCACACCTATACGCTGCGCTGGGACGCGCCGGGTGCGCCCGAACTGGCGCGCCGCGCCACCGCGCTGCTGCAGTCGAGCGGCTTCGCCACGGCGGAGGAAGCTGCGCGGGGCTGGGACCATGGCGTCTTCGTGCCGCTGAAGGTCGCCTTGCCCGATGCGGACATTCCCGTCGCCCAACTGTCGCTGCACCATGACCTCGATCCGGCCGCCCATATCGCGGCCGGGCGTGCGCTGGCTCCGCTGCGCGACGAAGGCGTGCTGATCGTCGGGTCGGGCATGAGTTTCCACAATCTGCGGGTGCGCGGGCCGCAGGCGATCGCACCGTCGACCGCCTGGGACTATGCGCTGACCGCCGCCGTGACCGATCCCGATCCGCAGAGCCGGGCGGCGCGCGTCGCTGCCTGGGACCATCTGCCGCAGGCCCGCTTCGCCCATCCGCGCGAGGAGCATCTGTTGCCGCTGATGGTGGCGCTGGGCGCGGGCGGCGACGATGCCGCCACCTGCGACCATCGCAGCTCAGTCATGGGCTGGTCGGTGTCGGGTTACCGCTTCGGCTGAGCAGCCGGCCGGCCCAGCGCCGGCACGGTCCGCGCGGCATCTTCCGGGGTGATGCCCGGCGGTGGCGCGGCGGCGCCCTGATCCCCGCTGCCCTGATCTTCCCCGCGCATGATCCGGCCGGCCCGCTTGATCGCGCCGCGCAGCCGCGGGTAGATGCCACAACGGCAGATATTGGTGATCGCGCCGTCGATTTCTTCGTCGGACGGATCGTTGGTCCGTCGCAGCAGCACCGACGCGGCCATGATCATGCCGGGGATGCAATAGCCGCATTGCGACACATTATCGGCGGCGAACGCCTGTTGCAGCGGATGGCCGCGATCGGGCGACAGCGCCTCGATCGTGGTGACGAAGCGGCCTTCGGTCTTGCCGATCGTCACCTGGCAGGATCGCACCGCCTCGCCATCGATATCCACGGTGCAGGCGCCGCAGTCGCCGGTGCCGCAGCCATATTTGGTGCCGGTCAGGTTCGACGCATCGCGCAGCGCCCAGAGCAGGGGCGTGTCCGGGTCCATGCGATATTGCACCGGCCGGTCGTTGACGGTGAAGCGGGTCACGCCACCCCCTTTTCGGCGGCATCGATCTCTTCCGCTTCCGCCTTGTGGTAAAGCACTTCGTTGCGGATATGGATGGTCCGCGACGCCAGCCGGATTTCCTGGATGAAGGTGGCGAAAGCCCCCGCCTGCAGCAGCATCGCCAGGCTGAACAGGACGGCGATGGGCGTGCCGAGATGGGCGTCGAACAGATTGCCCGCGAACAGCAGGATGACGACCAGGCAGACGGCGCAGGCCGACGCGACCGACAGAAAGATCGCCGCATTGACCACGCTCATGCGCCGGTCCAGCACGCGGATTTCCGCGACCATACGATCATGTTCCTTGCCGCGCGTCGTGAGCACCAGCTTTTCCACGTCGCGCGCCCGGTCGATGATGCGCGCAAGGCGGCTGACGCAGACGTTGAGGAAGGCGCCGATGCCCGCCAGCAGGAACACCGGTGCAAGCGCCAGCTGGATGGTCTGGGCGACCTGGCTGACCTGGGGCAGGGGGATCATCAAGCGGCACCTCTCATCCCGTGAAGCTATCCGCCATTGGGGGACAAGGAGCAAGGGACGGTGTCAGGGATAAATGCGTCGCTAAATGCGACTGTGTTCGGGCATGATGGCGCCCCCGCAACGGCAGGAGCGCCATAGGGGATCAGGCGACGCCCTTGGACGAAGGCGCATTGACGCCCATGGACTTGAGATACTGTTTGATGTTGCGCGCCGCCTGCCGCAGGCGCTGTTCATTCTCGACCATGGCGATGCGGACGAAGCCCTCGCCATCCTCGCCATAGCCCACGCCCGGCGCGACCGCGACCTTGGCATGGGTGAGAAGCTGCTTGGAAAATTCCAGGCTGCCCATCTCCTTGAGCGCGGGCGGCAGCGGCGCCCAGCAGAACATCGACGCGCGCGCCGGCGGAATGTCCCACCCGGCGCGGCCGAAGCTTTCGACCAGCACGTCGCGGCGCTTGTGATAGAGAAGGCGGTTCTTCTCGACGATGTCCTGCGGCCCATTGAGCGCGGCGCAGGCCGCCGCCTGGATCGGCGTGAAGGCGCCATAGTCGAGATAGGATTTCACCCGCGTCATCGCCGCGATCAGCTTGCGGTTGCCAACGGCGAAACCCATGCGCCAGCCGGCCATGGAATAGGTCTTGGACAGCGAGGTGAATTCGATTGCGACATCCTTGGCGCCCGGCACCTGGAGGATGGAGGGCGTCGGATTGCCGTCATAATAGAGTTCGGAATAAGCGAGGTCGCTCAGCACCCAGACCTTGTTCTCCTTCGCCCAGGCGACCAGCCGCTCGTAGAAGGCGAGGTCGACCGTCTCTGCCGTCGGGTTGGACGGATAGTTCACCACCAGGATCGACGGGCGCGGCACGGTGAAGGCCATGGCGCGGTCGAGCGAGCGGAAATAATTCTCGTCCGGGGTGGTCGGCACCGACCGGATCGTCGCGCCGGCGATGATGAAGCCGAACGTATGGATCGGATAGCTGGGATTGGGCGCCAGCACTACGTCGCCCGGCTCGGTGATCGCGGTGGCGAGGCTGGCCAGCCCCTCCTTCGATCCCATGGTCACGACGACCTCGGTTTCCGGGTCCACCTCCACGCCGAAGCGGCGGGCATAATAATTGGCCTGCGCCTTGCGCAGACCGGGGATGCCGCGCGACTGGCTATAGCCGTGGGCGCTCGGCTTCTGCGCCACCTCGATCAGTTTGGCGATGACATGGTCGGGCGGCGGCAGGTCGGGATTGCCCATCCCCAGGTCGATAATATCCTCTCCCGCGGCGCGCGCGGCGGCCCGCATGCCGTTCACTTCGGCGATGACATAGGGCGGCAGGCGCTTCATGCGGTAAAATTCTTCGGACATTATAGGGGCTTTCCTGAAAGCTCTCTGTAAGGAATAGTGGGTGACGCGCCGTTGGCATGTCACAATCTGGCTATAACCCGCCCGATTGCGACGCGCCAGCGAAAGCCGCGCGAAGCGACGATGCCAGGAGGAGCAAGGTGGCCATGGAAAAAGCCGATGTCATGGAACCCCACCTGCCCACATTGCAGCAGATGCAGCAATGGACCGAGGTGATCGGCCGCGCCCAGCAATTGATGCTGGAACAGGCCGCCGGCGCGACCGGCCGGGCGTTGCCGTTCGACCCGGAAACGGTGGCGCGCATCCAGACCAGCTTCGCCGACGAAGGGCTGGCGCTATGGCAGCGCTTCCTCGATTCGGGCGGATTGCTGCGCGACCAGCCGGACCCGGCGCCCGCTGACAGTCCGGCGGCGGCGAAGGACCGCCGCTTTGCCGACCCGGCCTGGACGCAGCATCCCTTTTACGACCTGATCCGGCAAAGCTATCTGCTGGTGTCGGACTATATGACCCGGCTGGCGGACGCGGTCGATGGGGTCGATCCCAAGGCCAAGGCCAAGCTGCGTTTCGCCACCAGCGGGATGCTGGACGCGCTCTCACCCGCCAATTTCCCGCTCACCAACCCCATCGTGGTGCAAAAGACGATCGAGAGCGGCGGCGAGAATCTGGTCAAGGGCCTCAAGCATATGCTGGCCGACATGGAAAAGGGGCAGTTGAGTCACACCGACGGCACCCAGTTCGAACTGGGGCGCAACATCGCTGCGACGCCCGGCAAGGTCATCCATGAAACCCCGCTCTACCAGTTGATCCATTATGCGCCCTCGACGGCGGAGGTGCTGGAAACCCCGCTCATCATCTTCCCGCCCTGGATCAACCGATTCTATATTCTCGACCTGTCGCCGGAAAAGAGCTTCGTCAAATGGGCGGTGGACCAGGGGATCAGCGTGTTCCTGGTGTCGTGGAAATCGGCCGACGCGTCGATGAAGGATCTGGTCTGGGACGATTATATCCTGAAAGGCCAGATCGATGCCATCGACACGGTACGCGATCTGCTGAAGGTCGAGAGCGTCCACACCATCGGCTATTGCGTGGCCGGCACGACGCTCGCCGCGACGCTGGCGCTGCTCGCGGCGCGGGGACAGGCGGACAAGGTGGCGAGCGCGACCTTCTTCACCGCGCAGGTGGATTTCGCCCAGGCGGGCGACCTGACCCTGTTCGTCGATGACGAGCAGATGAAGCTGGTGGACCAGCTTTCGGCCGGCGGTTTCATGGACGGGCGCTATATGGCCGCGACCTTCAACCTGTTGCGCGGGCGCGACCTGATCTGGAACTATGTCGTCAACAACTATCTGCTGGGGCAGGATTATCCGCCCTTCGACCTGCTCTACTGGAACGGCGACACCACCAACCTGCCGGCGCGATGGCACAAGGATTATCTGACCCGGCTGTACCGCGACAATCTGCTGGTCGTGCCCGGCGCGATCAGCGTGGACGGGACGCCGATCGACCTGACGCAGATCCGGACCCCCGCCTATGTGCAGGCCGGGCGGGAGGACCATATCGCCCCGCTGGAAAGCGTCTGGAAACTGACGGACAATCTGTCCGGGCCGGTGCGGTTCCTGCTGGCGGGGTCGGGCCATATCGCCGGGGTCATCAATCCGCCCGCGGCGAACAAATATCAATATTGGGTTGCTGAAGAGCCGCAGTCGACGCTGGAGGATTTCCTCGCGGTGGCGAAGGAGACCAAAGGCAGTTGGTGGCCCGACTGGCGCGCCTGGATCGAGCAGGGTGATTCGCGCCGGGTGCCGGCAAAGAGCGCGCGCCAGCCGGGGAAAGGTCGTCTCAAGGCTCTCGAGGATGCGCCCGGACGCTACGTAAAGGCGCGCTAAAGCCCCGTGATATGGGCTTTTCGGCCAATCGTGCCGGCAAGTGGTCGAAGCGTCCGTTTCAATTTTGTTGCACTGCACAATAACTATTGCAAGACTCCCGCAAAGCCCTTATTGTGCAGTGCAACAAACGGAGGATGGTCATGGCTGTTACACCAAAGACCCCGAAGAGCAGCCCGCGCGCCAAGCCCGGCTCGACGACCTTGTCGGCGAGCGAGGCATTGAAGGCGGCGGAAGCGGCGATCGGTGGCCCGGCTGAAAAAAAGCCCGCGCCCAGGAAGGCGGTTTCGGCGGCAGTAAAGCCGATCGATACCAATCCGCAGAAGGAGCCAGCGCCGACTCCTGCCCCGACGCCGACCCCGACGCCCACGCCCGCTCCGACGCCTTCGTCGAAGGCCGAGCCTGTCGAGATCCCGACCGAAAAGGCCGACCCGGTCGCGGTCGCCGCCGCCACGACTGCGGTGGACGCCGCGCCCGAACCCGAAATTACAGAGAGCCTGGCCAAGGCCGAAACCATCGCCACCCAGCCGCTGCCCGCAGAAGGAACCAAGATCATGAACGACGTCATCGAAACCGGTAAGAAGTTCGCCGAAGACACCAAGGCCAAGTTCGAAACGGCCTATGCCGACCTGAACGAGAAGGCCAAGGCCAGCGTCGAGAAGTCGACCAAGGCGATCGAAGAATTCAGCGACATCGCCAAGGGCAATGTCGAAGCGCTGGTCGAATCCGGCAAGATCGCCGCCAAGGGCATGGAAACGCTCGGCCAGGAAGCCGTCGATTACAGCCGCAAGAATTTCGAAAAGGCGACCGCGTCGTTCAAGACCTTCTCGACCGTCAAGACGCCGACCGAATTCTTCCAGCTGCAGAGCCAGCTCTTTTCGAGCAGCTTCGACGAGTTCGCCAAGGAAGCCGCCAAGAGCAGCGAAGCGTTCATGAAGCTGGCCGGCGACGTCGCTCAGCCGCTGACCGCCCGCGTGACTCTGGTGACCGACAAGGTGAAGTCGCTGGCCGCCTGATCGGTCGCACTTTTATCGTCATAGCGCAGGGGCGTCGCTTCCGTCGGGGAAGCGGCGCCCCTTTGCATTGAAGCTGAAATATCGTCCCACCCACCCGGATCGATTGTCCGGCCCCTTGCCATGGGCCGGCAAATCGCCATATCCTCGGGCATCATGAACAGCCTTACCACATCCCATGCAGGCCCCGTTGCGATGGCCGGCCAGCATCCGGACGATCAGGGCGAGGGACCGGGCGGTCCCAGCGTCGGCATCGCCACCCGGACGCGCACCCGCACCAAGAAGCCCTCGCTCTACAAGGTGCTGATGCTCAACGACGACTATACGCCGATGGAGTTCGTCGTGCATGTGCTGCAGAGCTTCTTCCGCATGGATATGGAGGAAGCGACGCGGGTGATGCTGCATGTCCACCAGCGCGGCGTCGGCGTGTGCGGCATCTTCAGCTATGAGGTCGCCGAGACCAAGGTCAACCAGGTGATGGATTTCGCCCGGCAGAACCAGCATCCGCTCCAATGCACGCTGGAAAAGGCCTGACCGGGGCCGGGCGTTAACCGATCCTTGATCCGTGTAGCGCTTATATTTCAATAAATTACTACATTGAAATACAAGGTTTTTTTAGACCTTGTCGGCATCATGGCCCTGCTGAAACGAAGTGGGGACTTCCATCATGACCAGTATCAACAGCTACACTATGAACATGCCGCCATCGCCCCGCGCGATGATGGACCGCAAGATCGGCGCCGCCGTCGAGACGGGATCATTGTCGTCGGTCGATGGCGATGCGCTGGAAACGGCGCTCGATTCGATCGACACTGCACTGTCCACCTCGGCGAGCGACGGCAGTGCGCGGCTCGATCCGTCGGCGATGAAGGACCGGATCGATTCGCTGATCGACGATCAGCTATCGGCCGGGACGCTGACCGAGGACCAGGCCACGGCGCTGCAAAGCTTCTTCGCGCAGGGACCGGGTGGCGCGACGGAAACCGCGGATGCCGGTGGCGAGGAAGGCTTCGGTATCGAGGGGATGGGCGGCGTCGGCGGCCCCGGCCCGATGCGCGGCCCGCCACCCGGCCCGCCGCCGTCGGAATCGACAGACGACAGCAGCACGACCAGCACCGATGCGACCAGCGCGACCGAGCAGTTGGATTCGATCATCGCCTTCCTTGAAAATTTGCGCAGCAGCCTGTCGCAGTCGCTGTACGGCAACGCGGCGAGCAGCACCGACGGCAGCAACAGCGGGCTGGTGATCGACAGTCTGGCCTGACCCGTCTTTCGCCTGGGGACTGGCGAAAGCCCGGCGGCGGCGCGGCATCGCCTGCCGTCGCCGGCCATGGTTTTCGCGGTTCCCTCGCGCGCCTGCCCATCCTACACCGGCAGGCGTGAACGAGACGCCAAGAGCCGAGATCTACGACCTGGCCGTCATTGGCGGCGGGGTGAATGGCTGCGGCATCGCCCGCGACGCGGCCGGGCGTGGCGCGCGCGTGCTGTTGCTGGAGCAAGGCGACCTCGCCAGCGGCACATCGTCGGCGTCCACCAAGCTGATCCATGGCGGCCTGCGCTATCTGGAGCATTATGAATTCGCTCTGGTGCGCGAATCGCTGGCCGAGCGCGAACGGCTCTGGGGCATCGCGCCGCACATCATCCACCCGATGCGCTTCGTCCTGCCCTGGACACGCGGTCTTCGGCCGCGCTGGATGCTGCGGCTGGGCCTGTTTCTCTACGACCATATCGGCGGCCGTCGCGCCTTGCCCGCGACGCAGGCGATCGACCTGCGTCGCCATCCCGCGGGCGCTGCGCTGAAAGCCGGCTTCGGGCCGGGCTATTGCTATTCGGACGGATGGGTCGACGACGCCCGGCTGGTCGTGCTCAACGCGCGCGATGCCGCCGATCGGGGCGCTGATGTGCGCACCCGCACCGCTGTCGTCCGGCTGGCGCGCGCCGATGGTCATTGGCGGATCGTGACGCAATCGGAACGCGGCGAAGAGGTTGTTCATGCCCGCGCGGTGGTGAACGCGACCGGTCCGGCCGCGCTCGACCTGCTCCACCGCGCCGATCGGCCGACCGACCGGCATATGCGGCTGGTGCGTGGATCGCATATCGTCGTGCCGCGCCTGTTCGATCACGGTTTCGCCTATTTCTTCCAGTTGCCCGACGGCCGTATCTTCTTCGCCATTCCCTATGAGCGCGACTTCACGCTGATTGGCACGACCGACCGCGATCATGACGGCGGGCTGGACCATGTCGCCCCGAGCGCCGAGGAGATCGCCTATTTGTGCGAGGGCGCGAATCGCTATTTCGCGCGTTCGATCAGGCCGTCCGACGTCGTCTGGTCCTATGCCGGAGTGCGGCCGCTGGTCGACGACGGATCGGCCAAACCCGAAGCGGCGACCCGCGGCTATCGCCTGGAACTGGACGGGGAGGGCGAACCGCCGCTGCTCAGCGTCTTTGGCGGCAAGATCACCACCTATCGCCATCTGGCGGCGGAGGCGGTGGATATGCTCAAGCCCCATTTGCCCGCGCTCAAGGGCGACGACTGGACCGCCGCTGCGCCCCTGCCCGGCGGCGATTTTCCGATGACCGGCCTTGCGGACCTGATCGCCGGGCTGGCGCGCGACTATCCCTTTCTGGAACCCGCCACGGTCGACCGGATCGCGCGCGCCTATGGCACGCAGGCGCGGGTCTGGCTGGGGGAGGCCCGCGATGCATCGGCGCTGGGGCTGGACTTCGGCCATGGCCTGAGCGAAGCGGAGGCGGCGCATATGGTGACGCGCGAATGGGCGCAGACCTGCGAGGACATGCTCTGGCGGCGGAGCAAGCTGGGGCTGCGACTGGACCGGCCGCAAGTCGCGCGGCTGGAGCGCTGGCTGGAGGAGAGGCTGTGAGCGAACGTCATCTGCTGGTGCTGGACGCGGGGACGACGTCGACCCGCGCGATGCTCTATGCCCCCGATGGTGCGCGGATCGCGACCGCGCAGGCGGACCTGACCCAATATTATCCGCAACCCGGCTGGGTCGAACAGGATGCGGCGGAAATCTGGACGCGCACGCTGGCATGCGCGCGGCAGATGGTGGACCACGCCGGGGGAGCCGACCGGATCGCCGCGATCGGCATCGCCAACCAGCGCGAGACGGTGGTCGCCTGGCACCGGCGGACGGGCGATCCGATCGGTCGGGCGATCGTGTGGCAGGACCGGCGCACGGCCGATCATTGCGCGACCCTGCGGGCGCAGGGCCATGAGGCGCTGGTCCAGCAGCGCACGGGCCTCGTCATCGATCCTTATTTCTCGGCGACCAAGATGCGCTGGATGATCGATCATAGGCCGGATGTGGTCGCGGCGGGCGATGCGCTGGCGCTGGGCACGATCGAAAGCTGGCTGGTGTGGAAACTGACCGGCGGGCTGCATATCAGCGACGCCAGCAATGCCAGCCGGACGCAGTTGATGGCGCTGGACGGCACGGGATGGGACGCCGAACTATGCACCCTGTTCGGCGTGCCGCGCGCGGCCTTGCCGGAGATCGTCGACAATGCGGGCGATTTCGGCGCAACCCTGCCGGATTGGCTGGGTGGACCGATCCGGGTCTGCGGACTGGCCGGCGATCAGCAGGCGGCGACCATCGGGCAAGGATGCCTGGCGGCGGGCGCGGTCAAGGCGACCCTGGGGACCGGGGCGTTCGTGCTGGCGCCGGTGGGGGCGGTGGTGCCGGCATCCGCAAACCGGCTGCTCGGCACGGTGCTGTGCCAGATGGACGGGCGGCGCCATTATGCGCTGGAAGGATCGATCTTCGTCGCCGGCAGTCTGATCCAGTGGCTGCGCGACCGGATCGGCCTGATCGCGGCGGCGGCCGATACCGATGCGATCGCCCGCTCCGTGCCCGACAATGGCGGGGTCTTCCTGCTGCCCGCCCTGTCCGGCCTGGGCGCGCCGCACTGGCGGCCGGAGGCGACCGGCGTCATCAGCGGGCTGACCCATGGGACGGGCAAAGCGCATATCGTGCGCGCCGCGCTCGAATCGATGGCGCATCAGGTGCATGACCTGGCCGCCGCCTTCGCTGCCGACGGCGCGCCGTGGCGGACGCTGCGGATCGATGGCGGGATGAGCGCCAACGACTGGATCGCGCAGGACATGGCCGACATGCTGGACCTGACGGTCGAACGACCCGCCGATGTCGAGACGACGGCGCGGGGCGCGGCCATGCTGGCGGGCGTCGGGGCCAGCCTGTTCCCTTCGCTGGAGGCGGCGGCCGGCATCGCGTCGGCGGCGACGCCATTTACGCCGCTGATGTCGGCGCAGGCGCGGGCGCAGCGGCTGGCGGGGTGGCGCGCTGTGCTGGCGCAGGCGGAATAAAGCGGCGCCCCGGATTTCGCGAGTCTTCTCCTCCACATGACCGGATCGGTCGTGAGCAAATATTAACGATGAGCGCCTAGCACTGGCCCATCATGTCGCGCACCGCTCTTCGCCAATCTCCCTCCTGGATCGGATCGGTCGCCACCGGCTGCGTCTATTTCGTGGTGGCGTCGCTGGCGCTCATGCTGTCGCGCTTTGAGGGCGGATTGGCGTTCATCTGGGGCGCCAACGCCTTCCTGATGGCGGAACTGCTGACATCGCGCACCGCCCATTGGCCGCGCGCGATCATCGCCTGCGGCATCGCCAGCGCCATCGCGACCGCCTGCTTCGGCATGGGGCCTCTCGCCGCGCTGCCCATGGCGGCGATCAACATCGTCGAATCGCTGATCGTGGCCGTGCTATGCCGCTGGTTCGTGGCCGACCGGATGGTGACCGGATCGATTCGCCCGCTGATCGTGTTCATCGTGGCGCTGTGCGGCGTCGCCAACATGGTGTCGGGCGTCGCCGCAGCGCTGGTGGCGTCGGCCCTGACGCCCGTGTCCTTCGGCCATTCCTTCGTGCAATGGTATACCGGCCATGTCCTGGGCGGGCTGACCTGCGCGCCGATTCTGATCATGGCGTTCCAGGGCGAATTCCGGCGATGGATGGACGAGGCCTCGACCCGAACGAAGCTGGAGGCGGTGCTGTTACTCGGCCTGTTCGCGCTGACGACCGTCCACGTCTTCTTTTGGGCGCGCTATCCGCTGCTGTTCGCGCCGCTGCTGCCGCTGGTGCTGATCGCCTTTAGGGTCGGCCATATGGGGTCGGCGGCGGCGATCATCCTGCTGGCCGCGATCGGCGGCAGTGCGACCATGGCGGGGGTCGGCCCGCTGACCTGGGTTCCCGGTTCGACGGGCGACCGCATCCAGTTCTTCCAATTCTATCTCGCGCTCAGCTTCCTGCTATGTATGCCGGCTGCCGTCGAGCTGGCAGCGCGCAAGCGATTGTTCCTGATGTTGCAGCAGAGCGAGGCGCGGTATCGCGCCATGGCCGAATATAGCGGCGACGTGGTGCTGCACATCAGCCTGGACGGCACGATCCAATATGCGTCGCCATCGGCGACTGAGCAGATCGGCTGCGCCCCGGACCTGCTGGTCGGGCAGGCGGTCGCCAATCTGGTCGACCCGCACGATCGCGCCACCGTGATCGCGACCCATCGTCTCGCGCTGGAACAGCCGGGCGCGGTGCACAAGGTTGAGTTCCGGCCGCTGGTATCGACCGACGGGCTGGAATGGTGCGAGATGGTGAACCGCGCCATGATCGACGAACGCGGCCTGCCGAGCGGCGTAGTGAGCATGATCCGCGACATGTCGCGGCACAAGGCGCGTCAGCGCGCGCTGCAACAGGTCGCCGCGCGCGATTCTCTGACCGGGGCGGACAGTCGCCGGGCCTTCCTCGACAAGCTGGACCGCGAGATCGAGCGCGTCGCCATCGGCGCCCGCTCGTCCTTGCTGCTGATCGATATCGACCATTTCAAGGCGGTCAACGATCGCTACGGCCATGGCGCGGGCGATCGGGTGCTGAGCGCCTTCGTGGAACGGCTGCGGCCTGGCCTGCGCGCGGGCGACAGCATCGGCCGGCTGGGTGGCGAGGAATTCGCCATTCTCCTGCTCGACAGCGACGTCGACCGGGCGAGCATGCTATGCGAAAGGCTGCGCGCCATCCTGACCGAGCCGATCACCGTCGGCGCGTCGCTGGCCATCGGCGTGACGTTCAGCGCCGGGCTGGTCGAACTGGACGGCGCGTCCGATCGGTCGGCGATGCTGGAAGCGGCCGACAAGGCGCTCTATCGCGCCAAGCAAAGCGGCCGCAATTGCCTGCGTCTGGCGGCCTGACCTCCCGCGCGCCGACGCGGAAAATTTGCAATGTTATGTTGTAACTTACGGTCGCTTGGCCTAAGTACTCGCAACCATGAAGTTGACCTTGCGCCATGCCCTGATGAGCGGCCGGATCGATCGCATCGCGATCGCGCTGTCGGGCTTGTGCGTCGCCCATTGCTTCGCCACGGCGGTGATATTGGGCCTGCTGGCGTCGGCGGGCGGAATCTTCGAAAGCCCCATATTCCACGAGGCCGGGCTGGTGCTGGCGATTTTGCTGGGCGCGGTGGCGCTCGGCCATGGCGCGCTGGTCCATGGTTATATGATGCCCGCGGCGATCGGATCGCTGGGGCTGGGGGTGATGGCGGGTGCGCTCACCATGGATCACGGCCTGCAGGAAGGCGTCTACACGCTGATCGGCGTCGGCATCCTGGCGCTGGGCCACGATCTCAATCATCGCGCCGGCCGCTAGGGCCGACCGCAAGCGATCATGTGAGGGAGCCTAGCCGGCTCCCTTTTGCGGTCAGCGGCTCTTGCTGTCGAAGCGATGTTCGCCCTTCACCCAGCGCACGGTGCCGGTGCTGGCGCGCATCACCACGCTCTCGGTGGTCAGCTTGCCGCCGGGCAGGCGCTTGACCCCGTCGAGCAGCGAGCCGTCGGTCACGCCGGTCGCGGCGAAGATGCAGTCGCCCTTCGCCAGTTCGTTGAGGTCGTAGATCTTGTCGAGATCGGTGATGCCCCATTTACGGGCGCGTCCCTTCTCGTCCTCGTTGCGGAACAGCAGCTTGCCTTTGAACTGGCCGCCGACGCAGCGCAGCGCGGCGCAGGCGAGCACCCCTTCGGGCGCGCCGCCCGATCCCATATAGATGTCGATCGTGGTTTCCGGGTCGGTGGTGGCGATGACCCCGGCGACGTCGCCATCGGGAATCAGCATGATGCCGCAGCCGATCGCGCGCAGTTCGCCGATCAGTTTCTCATGGCGGGGCCGGTCGAGTACGCAGACGATGATTTCGTGCGGATCGACGCCCTTGGCGCGGGCGACCGATTCGACATTCTCCCGCACCGATCGTTTGAGGTCGATCGTGCCGTCGGGATAGCCGGGGCCGATCGCGAGCTTCTCCATATAGACGTCGGGCGCGTTGAGCAGGCCGCCCTCTTCGGAGATGGCCAGCACGGCCAGCGCATTGGGCCCTGCCTTGGCGGTGATAGTGGTCCCTTCGAGCGGATCGAGCGCAATGTCGATCCGCGGCCCGGTGCCGATGGCGTTGCCGACCTTCTCGCCGATATAGAGCATCGGCGCTTCGTCCCGCTCGCCTTCGCCGATGACGACGGTGCCGTCCATATAAAGGTCGTTGAAGGCGAGGCGCATCGCTTCCACGGCGGCGGCGTCGGCCGCCTTTTCGTCGCCGCGGCCGATCAGCTTCGATGCGGCGATCGCGGCCGCTTCGGTGACGCGGACCATTTCGAGCACCAGGACGCGATCCAGAGTCGAGCTTGCCTGCACCATCATTTTCCTCTGCCTGTTCTTATGGATCGATCCGATAGGCGTCCGGCCCGTTCTTGTCGAGCGAGGAAGGCGGACCGCATGGCTCATTTCGCAACGATTCGCCGCGACATGATACGGCCATGATTGGCTGCTTTTCTGGCATGATGAAGCGGCTTATTCTTCTCGCTCCGCTGGCGATGGCATCGCCTGTCCATGCGCAGGATGCGGGAGAGGATGCGGTGATGGCCGCCTATCGGGACAAGACGCGGGTCGTCCGTCCCTGCGATCGCAGCGGCGATGCTATCGTGGTGTGCGGGACGCGGGCGGAACGCAATGCGCGCGAGCGGCTGCCCCTGCCGCGCTCCAACGACGATGGCGGCGCCCCGTTGCGTGGGGAGGCGCCGCGGGCATCGGCCGTCGCCGTGCGGCAGGGCAGTTGCGGAGTGGTCGGCGGCCAGGGAACGGGCTGCACCGGCGGCTTGCCGGTGTTCCAGATGATCGGCGCGCTGGCCAGGGGCGTGCAGGCGATCGTCGATCCCGATGCCGACCTGTCGCCGCCGCCGCCCGAACGCATCAAGGGCGCCGGGCGGGATTAAGGCGGCATCAATCCAGTATGTGCATGACCATCGGCGTGCCCAGCAGGCTGTCGGACCCCGCCAGCCGCTCCAGCGTGTCGCGCACGCAGCGCTCCTCACCGGCATGGGTGACGATCGCGACCAGCACGCCGTCGGCCTGGTTGGCGCCGCGCTGGATCATGCTTTCGATCGATACGCCCGCGTCGCGGGTGGCTGCTGCGATTTCGGCCAGCACGCCAGGGCGGTCCTGTACCTTGAAGCGCAGATAGCTGCGGCCGATGCGCGCGCCGGCGTCCGCCGTATTTTGCGGCGTCAGGGCGGCGACCGGCATGGCGAAGGCATCGCCATATTCGTCGCGCGCGACGTCGATCAGGTCGGCGACCACGGCCGACGCGGTCGGCCCGTCGCCTGCGCCGCGCCCCTGAAAGAAAAGGCGACCGACGAAATTGCCCTCTGCGACCACGGCGTTCAGCGAACCGTCGACATGGGCGAGCGGATGATCGAGCGGCACCAGCATCGGATGGACCCGCTGGAACAGGCCGTCCGGCCCGTTCTGCGCCATGCCGACCAGGCGGATGCGGAAGCCCAGCGCGGCGGCTTCGGCGATGTCGGCGGCAATGACATGGCGGATGCCGGTGGTCGCGACCGCGTCGAAATCCAGTTCGGTGCCGAAGGCGAGGCTGGCGAGGATGGTCAGCTTGTGCGCGGCGTCGACGCCATCGATGTCGAAGCTGGGATCGGCTTCGGCATAACCCAGATCCTGCGCTTCCTTCAGCACCTCGTCGAAGCCCCGGCCTTCCTTCTCCATGGTGGTCAGGATATAATTGCAGGTGCCGTTGAGGATGCCGTAGACGCGGCTGATCTCATTGGCGGCCGCGCCTTCGCGCATCCCCTTGATGACCGGGATGCCGCCCGCGACCGCAGCTTCATATTTGAGCGCGATGCCGCCCTGCTCGGCCAGCCGGGCGAGGTCGAGGCCATGATGCGCCAGCATCGCCTTGTTGGCGGTGACGAAGGGCTTGCCCAAGGTCAGGCACTGGCGCGCCAGCGTCAGGGCGGGGCCGTCCGCGCCGCCGATCAGTTCGACCACGACATCGACATCGTCGCGCGTGGCCAGCGTCGTCATGTCGTCCACCCATTCATAGGGTGACAGGTCGACGCCGCGATCCTTGTTCCGGTCGCGCGCGGAGATGGCGACGATCTGGATCGGGCAGCCGGCGCGGCGGGCGATCAGGTCGCCATTGGTCTCCAGCAGCCGAATCACCCCGCCGCCCACCGTGCCGAGGCCGACAAGCGCGACGCGCAGCGGGGCATGGCGGTGCAGATTGGTCATGGCGGCGTATCTTCCCTTCCGTGATGAACGCCGCGCTGATAGCCGCCCGCGCGAAACTGTCCAAGGAAAAGCGGGCGGCCGTCGCGCGCCCTCCGAATCAGGAGGTGGCGCGCGTCCGTCCACAGGGACCGAGCGCGGCGATCACCACGCCATAGTCGGCGCGTGCGGCTTCGGCGTCCTGCATCGACAGGGTGCGGACGGCGCGAGAGGGGAGGGTCGCGGGCAATGTACAGGCCAGCCGATACCAGAGCAGGCTGCCCGGCTCCGGCGCACGGGCGGCTTCGTCCATGATCTCGCCCAGCGCGACGGCCCAGTGCGGCGCCTGGCCCGGACGACGCAGGATCGATAGCGACACCGGATCGCCATTTTCGGTACGCAGGAAAATCTGCGTCTCGCCTTCGCCCGCAACCGTGCCGGCGACGTGGAAAGCGTCGCCCAGGTCCAGGATGCGGGGCGGCGTGTTGGGGGCAACCAGTTCCGACAATATCGCCTTGACCCGGTTCACCTCTGCAGGGGTGGCCGGAATTTGCGCGTCGGGCGCGATCAGCTGGATGTCGCCGGGTCGCCCGCCGGGCCGCGCGAAGAGGATGACCTGCGCCTTTTTGAGCTTGGCTATTTTGCCCCGCGCATCGAGCGGCGCGTCATAAAGATAGGTAACAAGGGGCGCGATTCCCGCTTCACCGCGAATCAGCCCCGTCACGTCGGCCTCGATAAACAGTCTTTTATGGCCTGCGGGGACCGTTCCGGCCTGTTCCGCCTTCAACGCGATGATGTTGCGAATACGCACATTGGCCACTAGCGGCGCTTTGTCCGCCAGGTCCACAATGTCGGCATAGGACAGGCCGGGACGGGCGGCAGATGGTTGCGTTACCATCCTGCCGCTTTGGGCAAAGGCCGGAAAAACCGCGGGAGATGCGGCGGAAATGAGGCACAACAATCCCAGGTGGCGCAGGCGGGTGGCGGATTTCATCGTCAGCTTCGTCCTATGTTTTTGGCCCGTGGCAAGGATGTCACAGGCAAGTCATTCCGATATGAAATGGTAACCGCAAATGAACAAATCGATAAAGCGTTTGCGTGCCACGATGCGTCGCGATAGGAGTTTGCGCGGTAGCAAATGAACGGGCAGGGGCCAAAGGCGATTGGGGTAGCTCGGTCGGCTTGGGTCGTTTTTGGCTGATTTTGTATAAACCACTGGTAAGATGAGTTAAGGAGTGTCGTTGCCGAATGGCCTATGCTGACCACTCGCAAGGATCGAGTCGGACTGTCTCGATCGTCATCGTCGCCCTGATTCACGCTGTTCTTGGCTATGCCTTCGTCACCGGTCTTGGCATGAAATATGTCAAAAAGGCGGCAGAACAGCTGAACGTGATCGACGTGAAGGAGGAACCGCCACCACCGGACGAGGAGCCGCCGCCGCCGCCGCCAGACCAGCCGGTCGAGCCGCCGCCGGTCGTCGCGCCTCCGCCGATTGTGCAGACCCCGGCGCCTGCGCCGCCGATCCAGACCGTTCGGACGCCCCCTCCGGTGTTCAATCCGGTTCCGGTCGCCGCGCCGCCGCCGCCTCCGGCTGCACCGCCGCCACCGCCTCAGGCCGCAACGCGCGCTTCGCCGCGTGGCGCTCCGGGCAGCTGGCTCAGCGATGCCGACTATCCGAGCCGCGCCCAGCGCGAAGAACGTTCGGGTACGGCCGGTTTCCGGCTGGAAATCGGCGCCGATGGTCGGGTGACCAACTGCACCATCACCTCTTCGACCGGCCATGCCGATCTCGACGAGGCGACCTGCCGCCTGCTGCCGAAGCGTGCGCGCTTCAAGCCGGCCAAGGGGTCTGATGGCGCGGAAATGCCCGACACCTACAACGGGCGTATCACCTGGCGTCTGCCGGAATAATCCTGATCGGGCAGGCGTGCGCTCGGCGCCGCCTGGCCCTAGCTTGATCTCATTGAGAGGGAAGTCTTGAACATGTTGATGTATCTCGCAGCTGCGGCTCCCAAGCCGGAAAACCCCTATGGCCTGATGGAAGCTCTGGAACAGGGCGGCACGATCGCCTGGACCGTGTTCCTGATCCTGTGCGCCATGTCGGTCGGTACTTTCTACGTCCTCTTCACCAAGCTGATCGAACAGCAGAAGGTGATCAACCAGGGCAAGAAGGTTCGTGCGACCTTCTGGCGCGCCGGTTCGCTCAAGGAAGCGTCGGCCAAGCTGGAAAAGAACTCGGCCTATAAGCAGATCGTCGACGACGGCATCAAGGCGCAGGAAGAGCATAGCAAGCTGAAGGACCCGGTCGAAGCACATGACTGGCTGCACGGTTCGCTGGCCCGCTCGGAAGCCGCGATCAACTCGTCGCTCGGCGGCGGTCTCGCCTTCCTCGCAACCGTCGGTTCGACCTCGCCGTTCATCGGTCTGTTCGGTACGGTTATCGGTATCTACCGCGCGCTGATCAAGATCGGCGCCGCCGGTCAGGCCTCGATCGACGCCGTCGCCGGCCCGGTCGGTGAAGCGCTGATCATGACCGCCCTGGGTCTGGCCGTGGCCGTTCCCGCGGTGCTCGCCTACAACTTCCTGCAGCGCCGCAACAAGTCGATCGCCGAACAGCTCAACGGTTTCACCGTCGACCTGCTCGCCTATCTGGTTTCGGACGGCGCCGTGAAGCCGACCGTTGCCGCCGCTCCGGCTGCTTCGGTCGCCAAGCCGGCTGCTGCGCCGACCAAGGCCTGATTGCCTTAAGACTCCGGTATGGGACCGGGTGGCGGCTGCGACCGCCCGGTCCCGCCGGACGTGGGCCCCGCCTGACGGGGCGCCATCGACACCAAGGTTAGGATAGTATCAATGGCAATGAGTGTTGGCCCCGGCGGCGGTGACGACAAGCCCTTGTCCGACATCAACACGACGCCGCTCGTCGACGTCATGCTGGTGTTGCTCATCATCTTTCTCATCGCGGTCCCGGTCGTCGTCCAGACGGTCGATCTGCAACTTCCCAAGGTTGCGTTCGAGCCGACCACGACGAAGCCGGAAAATGTGTCCCTTTCGGTCACGACGGCCACGGATGGCAGCTGTGCGGTGTTCTGGGGCATGGCCCCGGTCAACTCCAGTGAACTGCTAGATCGTGCCGTCGCCAAGCTTGAGGCGGACATCAAGAAGGCAGGCGGTGTCGAAAACATGACGCCCGAGGATCTGCCCGAAGTGCATATTCGCGGCGACATCAACACCCCCTATCGTTGCATCGGCGGGACCATCTATACGATGCAGCGCGCCGGTTTCCCGAAGGTGGGCTTCATCTCCGAGCCGGAACCCGGCACGTCGACGACCCGCCTCTGATCGGCTGATTAAGGAGATTTCGCTATGGCTATGAGCATGGGCTCCGATGATGGCGAGCCGATGATGGAAATGAACACGACGCCGTTGATCGACGTCATGCTCGTTCTCCTCATCATGTTCATCATCACCATCCCGATCCAGACCCACGCGGTTAAGATCGATCTGCCGCAGAACGCGCCGCCGACTGACAGCGTGATCGACCCGGTCAAGAACAAGGTCGCCATCGACCCGGCCGGGATCATCACCTGGAACGGTTCGCCGATCGACCTGCTGACCTTGCGTCAGTATCTGCAGCAGTCGCTGCGCCTGCCCGTCGAGCCGGAACTGCAGTTCCAGCCCAACGCCGCCACCCGCTATGTCGTCGTCGACCAAGTGTTGGCGGAGATCAAGCGTGCGGGCGTGACGAAGCTGGGCTTCGTCGGCAACGAGCAATATGGCAACTTCTGATCGCTGACTGCCAGCGACCCTTATCCCGCACAGGACTTCCCGGTTGGCGGGTTGGGTTTGCTGGATCATGCGATGGAAGATGACAGAGACAAAAGGGTCGCCCTCGGGTGGCCCTTTTTTTTGTGCGTCGGGAATGAGGACTGAACCGCCACGCCGGCCGATTTAATCTTTTGCTTACCTCGACCGCCGATAATGCGGCCGAAGCAGCGCGGTATCGATCATGAGTGCGGAACGGAAATCAGAATATGACCGCAAGGGCCGGGCGGCCGAGCGTCGCCACGTCCAGATCGGGGTCAAGGTCCGGCGACCGGGTGAAACCTGGTTCACCAGCCGGATCACGGACATGTCCGTCACCGGATTTCGCCTGCAAAGCTTCATGAAGCTGACGATCGGCAGCGATCTGTGGATCATGTTGCCGGGCTTCGAAGGGCGCCGCGCCCGCGTTCTGTGGACCCGCGGTCCCGAATCGGGCTGCACCTTCGAACGGCCGCTGCATCCCGCGATACTCGACCATATCGTTCGCCTGAACGAGACGGGTGGCTCATACTGACGCGCGACGCATCGCCTGGCGCCATCTGAGCGCCAGACGGATATCAGGCGGCTGGCGCATCCTGGAACTGGAGACTGGCGAGGCGGGCGTACAGGCCGTCCCGGGCCACCAGCGCGGCATGATCGCCCTGTTCGATGATACGCCCTTCGTCCATCACCAGAATGCGATCCGCGGCGCGCACCGTCGCCAGTCGATGGGCGATGACGATCGTCGTGCGCCCGCGCATCAGCCGGCCAAGCGCATCCTGCACCAGCCGTTCGGATTCGGCGTCGAGCGCAGAAGTGGCCTCGTCCAGCAGCAGGATCGGCGCATCGCGCAGCAGCGCGCGGGCGATCGACAGCCGCTGGCGCTGGCCGCCCGACAGGCGCGCCCCGCCCTCGCCCATCTGGCTGTCCAAGCCCTGCGGCAGGGCGCGCAGGAAGGCTTCGGCATTGGCGGCGCGGGCGGCTTCCCAAATCTGTTCGTCGGTCGCGTCCCAGCGGCCGTAGCGCAGATTGTCGCGGGCCGATGCGGCAAAGATCACGCTGTCCTGCGGCACGATCGCCATCATGGCGCGCAACGCGGCGGGATCGGCATCGGGCAGGGCGACGCCGTTCAGGCGGATGACGCCCGACCCCGGATCGTAGAAGCGCAAGGCGAGCTGGATGAGGGTCGATTTGCCCGCGCCGGAGGGGCCGACGACGGCGACCGTCTCGCCCGGCGCGACAGCAAAGGAGACGCCATGGAGTGCGGCCTGATCGGGCCGGGTGGGATAGTGGAAATGCACATCCTCAAAGCGAAGATGCGCGCCATGATCGCCGGCGGGCAGCGGGACGGGATGGGTTGGCGGCACGATGTCCGGCTCGGCCGTCATCAGTTCATGCAGGCGGCTGGCGGCACCCGCGCCCCGCAGCAGGTCGCCCCAGCTTTCGGACAGCGATCCGAACGCGCCGGCGACCAGGCCGCCGGTCAGGACGAAGGCGGCGATGCTGCCGCCCGACAGGCGACCGGCGGCGACATCGAGCGCGCCCTGCCACATCACCGCCGTGATCGATCCGAAGACGAGTGCGATCACCACCGCGGTCATGAGCGCGCGCAGGCCGATCCGCCGCCGCGCGGTGGCGAATCCGCTTGCCACGGTCGCGTCGAAGCGGGCCGCTTCGCGCCCTTCCTGCCCGAAGGCCTGGACGATCTTCATCGCGCCCAGCACTTCGCTGGTGACGCTGCCGATGTCGGCCAGCCGGTCCTGGCTGGCGCGCGACAGACCGCGTACCCGGCGGCCAAGGCCGATCAGCACCAGCAGGATGACCGGGATGCCGAGCAACAGCATCGCCGCAAGCTTGGGCGCCAGCGCGAAGAGGTAGATCAGGCCGCCGATCCCGGTGACGAGGTTGCGCAGCGCGACCGAGACGGTCGATCCCACCACCTGTTCGACGATCGCCGTGTCCGCCGTCATGCGAGAGGCGATTTCAGAGGGGCGGTTTTCCTCGAAGAAGCGCGGCGCCTGGCGCAACAGATTGGCCTGAGTGGCGCTGCGGATGTCGGCGACGACGCGCTCGCCCAGCCAGGACACGAAATAGAAGCGCAGCGCGCTGGCGATCGCCAGGACGATGACGATCATCAGCAGATAGGCGAACCAGCGGCTGATGTCGCCGCCGCCCATGAACCCCTTGTCGATCACCAACCGGAACCCGCTGGGGATGCCCAGCGTCGCCGCGGACGACACGATCAGCGCCAGCAACGCGCCGGCGATGCGGCCCGGATAGCGACGGGCGAACCCCCACAGCATCGTCAGGCTGCCAAGGGCGGGTCGCGCATCGGCGCGGGCGGCGGGTTGCGGGGCATCCTCCATGGATGCGGCGCTTAAAGCGATTTCAAGTCAGATGGAACATCTGAAGACTCCAGCGAAGCGAAATCGCGTAAACCGGGGCGCCAGCAGCGTCGCCCCGCCGCAATCGGCCGTTCAGGCGCCGGGGGCGATCTCGCCCGCCAGTTGCATGACGCGGCGGGCGTCGCCCTTGCTGGTCAGGGCGTAGGCCATGGCGCCGGCTTCCCAATAGGCGACGACGTCGCCCTGTTGCCGGGCGATCAGCGGCGTCGCCTCAGCCGGCGTTTCGGCGCGATCCGCAAAGAAGGACAAGGCTTCCCCCTGCGGCGTGCGCAGGGACATGGCGATCGCCGGACTGTCCGCGGTCGGAAAGAGCTGGACGTCGGTCACGCGCCATCCGGCGGGCAGGGCGGGCAGCACGATGCCGGTCGACCGTTCGATCTCCTGCGGATCGAACGTCGCACTTTCGACCTGGGATGCCATGCGTTGGCGCAGGAGGCCGGCGCGGCGGGAGGCGGCCGCTTCGTCCAGGAATGTGCTGGCCTGCGCGCTTTGCGGAAATTCGCCCAGTGCGCCGCGGGCGATCCAGCCGCTGGCGAGCAATGCGGCGATGGCGGCGGCGCGTCCGACATGGCGCCAGGTACGGCCGGCGTCATTGTCATTGGCGACCGGCAGGCGGGTGTCGCGACGGCGGCCGACCAGCGTGCCCTTGGTCCCGTCCTTCACCAGGCGGAAATCGATATGCGGCCAGCGCTGCCGCCAGCGCCGCGCCACCAGCCGCTCGCCGGGACGGGCGGCGTCGTCCAGCAGGACCACGCTGTCGGGGGACAGGCGCGCGAACAGGCTGTCGGCCGCGCCGCGCACGAGCGGGTGAACGCTCCAGGGCGGCCCGTCGATGATGATGAGGTCGATCTGTTCGGGCAGGGCATCGATCGCATACCAGCGGCCCGGCCAGTCGGCGCTGTCATGGGTCAGCGGGGCGTGGCGGATGTCGACGTCGAGCGCGTGGTCGGCCAGCCACTGCCGGGTCGCATCGACAAAGCCGCCATGCTGGTCGAAACTGTGCAGTCGGCCGCCGCCATGCAATTGCAGGGCGCGGGCGGCGATGAGGGAGGACGCGCCCGCCCCCAGTTCCACCACATGGGCGGGGCGCAGCCGGGCGATCTCCCGCACGATGTGGCGCAGGAATCCGACATCGGCCTTCCAACTCCCCAGATGCGGCAGGGCGTCGTGCGGCAATTGCAGTTCGTCCAGCAGGGCGCGCTTGTCCGCCGGGCGCCCGCCCGACAGGCTGGCGAGCAGCCAGGGCCAGCCGATCGCGCCGAAACCGATGCGCCAGGCCATGTCCGACAGGCGGCGCGGCAGGTCGCTATCGGCATGGTGCGCTTCGGTGAGCGCGAGGAGGCCGGTGAGGTCACGGGATGTCACTGTAAAAACATGCTCCTTGTCGAACTGCCGGACTATGCCGCCCATCCTGTTTCGCGCATATGACAGCGTCACACATCGTCAATGGATGACGCAGGGAACGCCGATGACCCGTATAATTTCCGCGACAGTCGAACGGTGGCCGGTTGCGGGCGCCTTCGTCATCAGCCGCGGGGCCAAGACCCATGTCGACGTCATCGTCTGCACCGTGATCGATGGGGCGTACGAAGGGCGCGGCGAAGGGACGGCCATCTATTATGAGGGCGAGAGCGCGGAAGGCTGCGTCGCGGCGATACAAGGCTATGCCGGGCCGCTGGAGCGGGCGGCGCTGCTGACCCATATGCCGCGCGGCGCGGCGCGCAACGCGCTCGACTGTGCCCTGTGGGATATGGAGGCGAAGCAGGCCGGCTTGCCGGTGTGGCAACTGGCCGGGCTGGAATCGCCCGCGCCCTTGCCCAGCGCCTTCACCATCAGCCTGGGGGAACCGGACCGGATGGAGGCGGACGCAAGAGCCGCGGCGGCGCGGGGTTTCGCACTGCTCAAATGCAAGCTGACCGGCGAGGGCGACCGGGCGCGCATCGCGGCGGTGCGAGCGGGCGCGCCCGACGCCCGGCTGATCGTCGATGCCAATGAAAGCTGGCACGCCATGGACATTGCGGCGGAGGCGGAGGCGCTGGCGGCGCTGGGTGTCGAAATGGTCGAGCAGCCGGTGATCCACGGGCAGGAGGCGCGACTGGCGGGCGTACGCGCCCCGCTGCCGCTATGCGCCGACGAAAGCTGTCATACGCGGGCCGATCTCGATCGGCTGGGCGATTTCGACGCAGTCAATATCAAGCTCGACAAGGCCGGCGGGCTGACCGAAGCGCTGGCGCTGGCGAAGGAAGCGCGGGCGCGCGGCTTTCGCATCATGGTCGGCTGTATGCTGGGCACGTCGCTCGGCATCGCCCCCGCCGCTCTGGTGGCGCAGGGGGCGGACTGGATCGACCTGGACGGCGCGCTGTTGCTGGCGGATGACCGGGACGGTGGCCTGGCGCTGCGCGACGGGCTGTTGCAGCCGGGCACGCTATGGGGCGGCGCTCAGTAACCGAGCGTCAGGCCGACCGCATAATATTTGGGGCCGACATTGGCCTTGGCCCGCAGCTTGGGGATGAGCGGCATCGCCAGCGTCGCATAAGGGCGGATATTGTCGCCGCTGAAGTGCGCGCCCGCGCCGATCGTGGCGGACAACGGGATGGTATAGGCGGCCTCGACCCGGCCATAGAGTTTCGTGTCGCCATCGCGCACATACACGCCTGCGCCGGGCGTCAGGCTGAACCCCGCCATGTTCAGCGCATAGCCCGCACCGATTTCCGTGCCCCAATGGCCGTCGGCGCGGCCATAATTGACCTCTGCGCCCAGCCCTTCTGCATAAGCGGTGGAAGGAAGGGCGGCGGCGAGCGCCAGGGCGACGAGAGGGAGGCGCAACATTGTCATGGACAGGGCGGCTAGGCCGGGTGTCTGGCGGCGGCAAGGCGCTGTGCCATGGTCGGATCGACGCACCTGCGGTGACAGGGGGATGGTTTTCCTATCCGAGGGGATAGATCAGCGATTATCCCGATGTCGCCCACCCTGGGTCAAGCCTGGGGGTGAGGATGATTCCGATCAGGCGTCGATCACCCCTTCTCCCCGACCGTCCGCACCGGCTGCACCTCGGGATAGGGCATGATCGCCTTGCCGTCGGGGCCGGCGGTGATGCTGGTCTGGGTCGGATAGGCGAATTCGATTCCCTCCGCGTTGAAGCGTTTCCAGATGGCGAGGCCGATGCGGTGGCGCATCTGGAAATAGTCGTGATGGTCGGGATCGGGCACGTCGAAATTGAGCTGATAGTCGAGGCTGCTGGCGCCGAAGGCGATGATGCCGGCATTGACGAAGATCAGCCCCTCCGCCTCGACAATATCCTTCAACATGTCGGGAATCGCGTCGGCCTTCGCTTCCTCGGTCTGGTAGATGATGCCGATGGCATAGGTGACGCGGCGCTGGGTGAGCGTCTGCAGGCTGGTGATTTCCTTCTGCAGCAGATTGGCGTTGGACACGACCTTCCGCTCGCCCGACATGGCGCGCAGGCGTGTGCTTTTCAGGCCAATCCGCTCGACGCGGGCGGTGGTCTGGTCGAACTGGATGATCTCGCCACGGCGGAACGGCTTGTCGAAGATGATCGACAGCGCGGCGAACAGGTCGGAGAAGATGCCCTGCGCGGCGAGGCCGATGGCGATGCCGCCGATGCCCAGGCCCGCGACCAGGCCGGTGACGTTGACGCCCAGATTGTCGAGCACCACGATCGCCGCGATCGCGAACAGCGCGAAGCTGACCAGCACGCGGATCAGGCCCATGGCGTTGGCAAGCGTTTCGCCGCCGCCATCCTCCGCCAGCGTCTTGCGCTCGATAAGGCCCAGGATGATCTCCCGCGCCCACAGCGCGACCTGCAACACGGTGGCGATGGTGAAGAGGAAAGCGACGGTCTTCGTCAGCGAAGCCGGCGCGTCGGCATAGCCCACGACCAGCCGGGCCGCGACCAGCACCATGAAATAATGGGTGGTGCGCGCGGCGGCGCGGCCCAGCACATTGGCATAGCCCAGCGGATCGCCGCGGCTGCCCTTGTGCCGCTTGCCCAGTTCGCGCAGCGCGGCGAGGGCAAGATAGATGAGGACGGCCGCGCCGACGGCGATCAGGATCTGGACATAGTGGACCTGCAACCAGGCGATGGTCGAATCCCACATCTCGCGCAGGTTCGGCGCATGGACGCTGAGGTCGGGGAGGGCGGGGTCTTTCTTGTCGGCCATGCTGTTCCGTCTGCAATAGGGTGGCGCGGCGGATCAGGCCGCCGCTGCCAGCGGGGCGCAATCCGCGATCCCGTCGAGAAACGCAATCAGGCCGCGCTCCCCGCGCGACAGATAGCGCGTTCGGCGCGGCAAGCGAAGCCCCGCACGCCATTCATCCTGTCCGTCCTTGCACAATGCGAGCAGGGCGGGGTGGACGTAGCTTTTGCGGCTGATCGCCGGCGTGTTGCCCAGCGCCTGCGCCACCGGGGCGAGCAGCTCCTTCTGCGAGACATGGCCCGCCGCCAGCGTTTCGAACGCGATGGTGGAGGCGCCCCAGGTGCGGAAATGCTTGGCGGTGAAGGGGCCGCCCATGGCGTCGGCGATATAGGCGTTGACGTCGCCCGACGTGATCGGCCGGGCGTCGCCATCCTCATCCAGATATTGGAACAGATGCTGGCCGGGCAAATCCTGCACCTGCCGCACGAAGCGGAGCAGGCGGGTGTCGGTGACGGTCAGCAACTGCTCCTTGCCCGACTTGGCGCGGTAGCGCAGCGTCAGCGACTTGCCGCTAAGGTCCATGTGGCGGCGGCGCAGCGTGGTCGCGCCGAAGCTCTTGTTGGTGGTGGCATAATGTTCGTTGCCGACGCGCAGCTTGGCGAGGTCGAGCAGGCGGATCACGGCGGCCAGCGTACGGTCCTTGCGCAGGCCGCGACGCGACAGGTCGGCCTCCAGCCGTTCGCGCAATTTGGGCAGGGCGCGGCCGAAATCGGGGCAGCCGGCATATTTCTCCGCCTCCCGCGCGGCGCGGAAGTCGGGGTGATAGCGATATTGTTTGCGGCCGCGATCGTCATAGCCGATCGCCTGGACATGGCCCCAGGGCGAGGGGCAGTACCAGCAGTCGACATAGGCCGGCGGCAGCGCGATCGCGTTCAGCCGGTCGATTTCGTCGCGGTCGGCGATGCGCGTGCCGTCGGCGTCATAATAGGCCCATCCGTGCTTGAGCGCGCGTCGCGTAATGCCGGGAATGGAGTCGTCCGCATGGACGATGGAGCTATGGGCCATCTTATCCTTCTCCCCCATCCTGTTCCTTGAAGCCCGAAAACCCGCCGTTCATCGCTTCGTTCCGCAACCTCCGCGGCGGGCGCCCGTTTAGGCTCCATATCATCAAGGAGAGCATCATGCCCGTCATCGAAGAAAGCCGAATCCTGATCCTTGCAACCGACGGGTTCGAACAGTCCGAACTGTTCGAACCGCGTCAGGCTTTGCTCGACGCCGGGGCGGAGGTCGTGCTCGCATCGCCCGGTACGAAACCCATTCAGGGCATGAAGCATGCCGAAAAGGGCGACAGGATCACGCCGGACATCACGCTGGAGGCGGTCCGGATCGCCGAATATGACGGACTGATCCTGCCGGGCGGGGTGGCGAATCCCGATACGCTGCGGATGAACGAAAAGGCTGTGGCGATCGTCCGCGCCTTTGCCGAATCGGGCAAGCCGGTCGCAGCGATCTGCCACGGACCCTGGCTGCTGGTGGAGGCGGGCGTGGCGTCGGGCCGGACGATGACGTCCTGGCCCTCGCTGCGTACCGACCTGGCCAATGCCGGCGCGCAGGTGGTCGACATGCAGGTGGCGATCGACGGGAACATCATCACCAGCCGCAATCCCGACGATATTCCCGCTTTTGTGGAGGCGTTCAGGACGGCGGTGAGCGCAGGACAGCCGGTCGAAGCCTGAGCGGCGCGGCGCCGAGGTGCCAGGGCATGACGCGCCGGCGCAGGACCGACAGATGCGCCAGCGCCCATGCCGCGCAAACGGTAAGCGTCGGGGCGGCGAAAGCCTGCGCACCGGGGAACAGCAGCGGCGCGACGATGGCGGCGACGATGCCGCCGAGCGCCAGCGCGAGCGCGCGCGGTTCCCCATCCGGGCCGCGTAGCCAGGCCATGGCGGCGGTGACCCCGGTCAGAAAGCTGAGGACGAGATGCAGCGTCGACGGGCCGGGCAGGCCCAGCGCGGCGACCAGCAGCGTCAGGATCGCCACCGCCGGCGCCAGAGGCGCCCGGCCGAGCAGCCGGGTGGTGAGCGGATAGGCCAGCAGTTCGCAGGCGAGCGCGGCCAGCAGGACGGCGACTGCCAGATCGCCGTGCCCGGCGATCAATGCGACCACCGCGGCGGCGCCCCAGCGGATCAGCCGGGACGGCGCCATCAGGATATGGCTGACCCACTCCCGCGCGCCGGGGCGCAGGGCGAAGCGGCGATCGGCGAGCCGCAACTGGAATCCGCCGACCAGCAGCAGCGCGTCGATGCCCCAGGGCAGCAGGCCCGGCGCTTGCCACGGGCAGGCGAGCAACAGGCCGAGCAGCAGGCCGTGGGCCAGGCCCAGCAGGCGCAATTCCCCGGTCATGCCGTCACCGCCCGCCGCGCGTTGAGCGTTGCCGCAAGCGCTTGCTTCGCCGCATCCTTGCGCAGCCGCGTCAGATAGGTGTCGAGCCCGATCTGGAGCGCGAGCATCATGAAGATGAAGGGTTGATAGGCGATGCCCACGAACAGCGATCCGATCATGTAGACGACATGGCCCTGTTGCAGGGCCGACGCGAAGGGCGAGATCCAGGCTTCGTCCGGGTATTTGTCCGGTTCATTGGCGCGCTTGCGATAGAGGCGACGGATCGATTCGGTGCGGATGAAGCAGATGCCGTGGATCAGCGCCCATATGAAGAAGCCGAAATAGCCCTGTTCGCCCAGCATCTCGAAATAGGCGCTGTGATAGGCGCGGCCCTTGTCGGTGACGATGCGCCGCTCGATCCGTGCGCCGCCGCTGTCGACGACGGTGCTCTGGGCGAAATAGGTGAAGCTGTTCTGGAGATAATTGTCGAAGCCGCCGCCGCCCGGATGCGTCTTCACATAGTCGAGCGTCCACATCCACACCGCGACTCGGGTGGCGGCGCTTTCGTCGCCCTGGTGATTCTCGATCGTCTCCATCCGCTGGGTGAAGCTGGCGGGCAGGAAGGGGATGGACGCCAGCGCGGCCACGGCCAGCAGCGGACCATAGACGAACTTCTTCTTCGACCGCACCAGCATCATGCCGAAGAGGATGACGAGGCAGACGAGGCCCGTGCGCGCCTCCGTGCCGATCGGCATCAACATGCAGGCGAGGCACAGGGCGTAGCAGAAGGTCTTCACGCGCCAGTCCGGCGGAAAGATGGTGCCATGGTTGGACAACCAGAGGATCAGCGGCATCAGCGATATGGCGACGCAACTGATGATGCTGCCTTCATAGAGGCCGCTATTGTTTTCGACCATCAGGTTGAGCACGCCATAGCCCCCGCCCGACAGCGCGGTCTTCATGCCGCCATTGATGATGATGGTGCTGGCGCAAAGAATCATGAAGAGCGTCAACGCCTCGATCCGCAGCCGGGTGCGCAGGACGAGCGGCAGAAAGATGCCGGCGATGATCGCCTTCCACACCCAGTTCCATTTGGTCAGCGCTTCGACCGGGAAATCGGCGGTCATGGTGGTATAGCCGCAATAGGCGACCAGCACGAGCATCAGCCCCTGCCGCACCGAGAATCGGCAATCCTTCTTGTCGTCCATGACCAGCCAGGCCCCGACCATGGCGGCAAAGGCCATGGCGGAGATGGGAATGGTGTTGAGCAGGAAATAGGACAGGCGCTGGGGCGAGACGATGTCTATATAGGCATAGACGGCGACCAGCAGGAACGGCCGGCGCAGGCCCATCAGGCCGAAGATGCCGAGAAAGGCGATGAAGAAGAGATCACGCATCGGTATGCGGCTCCGGCGCCGAAGGAAGCTGCGCGGGCGGGTCGCGATCCAGATCGGCGCGCGGCAGCAGCCGCCAGGCCGCAAGCAGGATCACGCCATGGCTGATAAGCAGGGACAGGGCGTCGATCATCGCGCGTCGATCATAGGGGGCTGAGTGATTCCGTTCGGCACTTGTCCCCACTAGCGAGACAGAGTTGACGGGCCGTTAAACCTTTTTCGGCAAACAGATTGGGCTATGACTCGTATTCTCCATGTCCTGGACCACAGTCTGCCGCTCCATAGCGGCTACACATTTCGCACCCGCGCGATTCTGCGCGCGCAAATGGCAAAGGGGTGGGAGGTGTGCGGCATCACCGGCCATCGCCATGCGGCGCAGGGCGCTCAAGAGGAAGTGGTCGACGGCCTGACCTTCCATCGCACGCCGGGCGAACCGGCCAGCGGCAATCCGCTGATTCGCGAATGGCGCGACATATCGGCCCATGCCGATGCGATCGACGCGCTGGTGCGGGCCTGGCGGCCGGACGTCATCCACGCCCATTCGCCGGTGTTGAACGCGATCGCGGCGCAGCGCGTGGCCAAGCGCCACGGCCTGCCGATGATCTACGAAATCCGCGCCTTCTGGGAGGATGCGGCGGTCGGCAACGGCACCGGGGTCGAAGGCAATCCGCGCTACTGGCTGACGCGCCAGCTCGAAACCCATGCGGTGCGCGCGGCCGATGCCGTTGCGGTGATCTGCGAAGGGCTGCGCGGCGACCTGATCGCGCGCGGCGTGGATGCGGACAAGATCGTGGTGTCGCCCAATGGCGTCGATATGGACCAGTTCGGCACGCCGGTGGATCGCGACCAGGCGCTGACCGCGAAGCTGGGCCTCGAAGGCGCCGACGTGGTCGGCTTCATCGGCAGCTTCTACGATTATGAGGGGCTGGACGACCTGATCGCCGCGATGCCGCGACTCGTGCGCGCCCGGCCCCGCGCCAAGCTGCTGCTGGTCGGCGGCGGTCCGCGCGAACAGGCGCTGCGCGACCAGGCGATGGCGTCGCCCTTTGCCGACCATATCGTCTTCGTCGGGCGGGTGCCGCACGACCAGGTCGAACATTATTATGCGCAGGTCGACATATTGGCTTACCCGCGCAAGGCGATGCGCCTGACCGATCTGGTGACGCCGCTGAAGCCGCTGGAGGCGATGGCGCAAGGGCGTCTGGTCGCGGCGTCGAGCGTCGGCGGGCATCGCGAACTGATCGAAGACGGCGTCACCGGCACCTTGTTCGCGCCGGACGATCCGGCGGCGATCGCCGCGGCGCTGGCGGGCCTGTTTGCGAATCGCGACGGATGGGATGCGCGCCGCGCCGTGGCCCGCGCCTTCGTCGAGCGCGAACGTAACTGGTCGTCAAACATTATGCGTTATGAACCCGTTTACCAGCGACTGCTGGCGCGGCCGTCCCGGACACGTGCGGCCGCATGAGCAAGGGTTGAAGACAAGGTGGCGGCGGGAGTCATCAACAGGCGGAGCATGGCGATCGCCGCATCGGCCGGCATGGCGACCGCGCTGCTGGTGCTGTGGATTCCGGTGGGCCTGATCGAGATGCTCGTGGCGTCGAGTGGCCTCAGCGAAGCGCTGCCCGCCGCGGCGCCGCCGCTGGGATTGAAGGCGCGGCTGTTGATGGCGGGTTTCGCCGGGATCATGGCGCTCGGCCTGATCGGCCTGGCGAGCCGTGATGCCGGTGGGCCGGAACAAGATAATGGGAAAGGACGCGCCCCTCGCGTCCAGGGAGCACATAAAATGGGTTTCGCATTCTCCAAGCTGACCGCGCTGGCGCGGGGCCGTGCTGCGCCGGGCATCGAACCGGACGCGCCGATCCTGCGTCGTGCCGACGCCCATCCCGACGCCCCGTCGCGTCCGCCCATCTTTGCCAGCCGGGATTTCGACGGCATCGATATCTTCCCGCGGGCCGAAGCCGGCCGGCGGTCGCTGGTCGCGCATCGCGACCCGGAACGCGAGACGATCGTGCCGCTCGGCAAGTTGGCCATGCCCAGTGCGCCCATGCCGCTGTCCGAAGCGGAACTGCCGCAGCCCGCCTTCCTGCGTCCGGCCGGCCCTTTTGCCGTGCCGAGCCTGGTCGAAAGCGATATCGAGGATGATCTGGCTGACGAACCCGTCGCCGGGATCGATCCGGCGCCGGTCGCGATCGACAGGACGCCGCCCGCAACGCCCTCCTTCTTGGCGCCGCCTGCTGAATCGATCCCGTCCGCACCGTTGCCAATGCCTTCCACCCATGGCCTGTCGATCGGCGAGCTGACCGAGCGGCTGGAGCGGGGGCTAATGCACCGGTCGCGCAAAATGTCTTCGGCTGCGGCGGGCGATCGCGTGATTGCCGACATGCCGGTGGCATCGGCTGTGCCGGTGCGCGCGGCGGTCGAGCAGGATGCCGACGAAGCGCTGCGCGCCGCGCTCGGCGCACTACGCTCCATGACCGGGCGACGCTAAAAGCGCGCGCCCGGCACAGGTCTACCAGTCTTCGATCGTCAGGGCGGACAATTCCAGCCAGACGCTCTCCATGTCCGCATCGCCGTCGTCGACGCTGATGTCGGCAACGAAATGACCCGGCAGCGCCCATTCGACATCGGCCAGGCCGGTCATGAAGGCCGTGCCGCGTTCGGGGAAATCGTCGCCGCTCAGGCGCAGTCGCACGTTGTGGCGTTGCCCTTCGAACAGGGCGCTGGCCCAGGGCCGGCTGACCGCCCGTTCGACGATGGCGGGCTGACCCGCCCGCACGAGCAACTGCGCCAGAAGAGACGGCAGCGGGTTCGTTCGCCGATTTCCTATTGCTTTATTTCGGATGAGGTTGGCCGCGCCGAACCCATGATCCATGCTTGTCATTGGCTGATGCTCCTGCGATAACTGTTCATGAAATGTTCTACTCGCCTTCTTACGCGATCGCCGGGTTCCCGACCCAGGCGCAGGTCGAAAACCAGCCGCGGATCGCGCGCGCATTTGCGCCCGAACCTGGTCGGCGGCATCTGAAATTCGCGAAGAAATTGCTCGATCATACGCAGCAACATTGGCCTTCTTCTCCCCGTTCAGTGCGACTCGCCCGCTGCAAGTCGATAGGTTTATTCCTATCTCTAAGCCAATTTCCTACTTGTCTAGGAAAATTCCTATCATTATGGATTGGATATGGATGAATCGGAACATGCCCGGATTGCGCTCGATCGACTGATTGCCGATCGGGGAGAAAATTATGCCGATCTGTCCCGGCTGATCGGCCGCAATCCGGCCTATATCCAGCAGTTCATCAAGCGCGGCACCCCGCGCAAGCTGGACGAGGAGGATCGCCATGTGCTGGCGCGCTATTTCGGCGTACCCGAACAGATGCTGGGCGGCGCGACGCCGCCGGTCGCTGCGCCCGTCCGGGTGCGCGGCATCCCTGCGGTGGTCGCGGTGCCGCGTCTGGCGCTGGGCGCGTCTGCGGGGCAAGGGTCGCTGGACGAGGATGAGCAGGCGGCGGGCGTGATGGCGTTCGACGCGCGCTGGTTGCGCCATCTGGGTGTGCGGCCGCAGCGTGTGTCGATCATCCGGGTCGATGGCGAATCGATGGCGCCGACGCTCAACGACGGTGACGATATCATGGTCGATCATGACGATGACGCCGGCCGGCTGCGCGATGGCGTCTACGTGCTGCGATTGGACGGCGTGCTGATGGTCAAGCGGGTCGCCATGGGGCCGCGGCGCGGCTGGTTCAGCGTGGTCAGCGACAATCCGCACTATCCCGACTGGGCGGATATCGATCCGGCGCTGGTGGATATTGTCGGCCGGGTCGTCTGGAGCGGCAGGCGCTTGCATTAGGCGTTGAATTGCGCGGGGCCGCATCCCATCCTGTAGGGCGGTTCCTATCATAGGCACGAAATGGACGAAGTTTCAGAACTTCCGGGAATTCCGATTGAACGATAATGAATCGATTATCCGCAAATCGATCGAATGGCGCGGCGCGCGCATGGCGCTGGCGACGGTGGTGTCGACCTGGGGATCGGCGCCGCGGCCGCGGGGCAGCCATATGATCGTCCACGCCGATGGCCGGTTCGAAGGCAGTATTTCGGGCGGCTGCGTCGAAAGCGCCGTACTGCAGCGCGCTGCGGAAGTGATCGGCGGCCGCTCTGCCCATGTCGAACGCTATGGCGTCGCCGATGGCGACGCCTGGGAGGTCGGACTGCCCTGCGGCGGCGAGATCGCGGTGTTGGTCCAGCCGGTGAGCGAGGCCGGCTTCGCGCCCGGATTGTTCGACCGGATCGCCGCCGCCAGCGCGCGCGGCCGGGCGCTGACGCTGGCGACCGACCTAGACAGCGGCGTGACGCGCGAGGCGGCGGGAGAAGGGGATTTCCTCAATCGCTACGATCCGCCGCGCCGTCTGCTGATCGTCGGCGCGGTGCAGATCGCCCAGAGCCTGGTGCCGCTGGCGCAGGCGATCGGGGTGACGCCGGTGGTGATCGACCCGCGCGGCCGCTTCCTGACGGCGGAGCGCTTTCCCGGCGTGGAACTGGACGACCGTTGGCCCGACGAGGCGATTGCGGCGCGCTTCCCGGGCGAATCAACCGCGGTGGTGACATTGAGCCATGACATCAAGATCGACGACCCTGCGCTGGTGGCGGCGCTCCGCGCATCGACGGGTTATGTCGCGGCGCTGGGATCGCGCAAGAGCCATGCGGCGCGGCTGGAGCGGCTAGGGGCGATGGGCTTTGGGGCCGACGATCTTGCCCGTATCGACGGACCGGCCGGGCTGGATATCGGCGCGATCGGCGCGGCGGAAATCGCGCTGTCGATCACGGCAGGGATGGTGGCCGGGTTCAACGCCCGAGCGATTGCTCATCGGATGGAAAACATCTGATGGCGCGAACCTCGCGCTGATGCCCAGATGCTAAGGGCGATGCGTGCCCCCTGCCGCAAGGGATGGGCAGGGGACACATCCCTTACGCTGTCGGGCACAAAGGATGGCGCGCCCTAGCAAAGCGGCGGGATGGATCAATACCCCTAACGACGTATTTGCGAAATTTCTTGTCGTGCCATCCGATTTTACAGTCGTAATATTACAAGAGTTGCGATATTCTGCGGATAACGACTTCCGCCAAGAGTCGCTATCCGCCTTGTTTCGACAGGATATTTTCAGCAACAGCGGCCGCCATTCTTGCCGCCATAGCGGGCTTCCTGCCGGTCGCGAAAAAACTGGGTGCGGTTCATCGCGGGACGCTCGGGATGATGCGCGGCCATGTGGCGCAGATAGGCGTCATAGTCAGGCATCCCGACCATGAGTCGCGCGGTACGGCGAAGGGTATCGAACAACCCGCTCATTCGGCCGGCACCAGTTGCGAAGGAATTTCGCGTGCGGTTGGGGCCGCGATTCGCCGGGCGGCGAGGCAGGTGCGGACGGTGAAGAAGAGCAGCGCCAGCACCACCGCCAGGAACAGCGCGACCAGCGCGGCGTCGATTCGGTCGTTGAAGATGATGCGCTGCATCTCCGCCATCGATTTGGCCGGGGCCAGCACTATGCCTGCGTCCGCCGCCGCGCTGAACTTCGCCGCATGGGCGAGGAAGCCGACCTTGGCATCGGCCGCGAACAGCTTCAGCCAGCCCGCCGACAGGGTGCAGATCAGCAGCCAGACGGTAGGGACCAAAGTCACCCAGGCGAACTTGTCCCGCTTCATGCGGAACAGCACCGCCGTCCCCAGCATCAGCGCGATCGCCGCCAGCATCTGGTTGGAGATGCCGAACACCGGCCAGAGCGTGTTCACCCCGCCCAGCGGATCGGTGACGCCCTGATAGAGGAAGAAGCCCCACGCCGCGACGGTCAGGCCGGTGGCGACGATACCGGGGACATGGCTGGTCGTGTCCTTGAAGGACGGCACGGCCAGCGCGATCAGATCCTGCAACATGAAGCGCCCGGCGCGGGTGCCGGCGTCCACGGCGGTCAGGATGAACAAGGCCTCGAACAGGATCGCGAAATGATACCAGAAGGCCTTCATCGCCGGGCCGCCGACGACATGGCTGAAGATTTCCGCCATCGCCACCGCCAGCGTCGGCGCGCCGCCCGCGCGGCTGATGATGCTATGTTCGCCGACATCCTTCGCCGTCTGGGCGATCAGGTCGGGCGAGATGGGGAAGCCCATGGCGGTGACGGCGGCGGATGCACTGGCCGCATCGGTGCCGATCAGCGCGGCGGGGCTGTTCATCGTGAAATAGATGCCGGGGTCCAGGATCGACGCGCCGACCAGCGCCATGATCGCCACGAACGCCTCCATCAGCATCGCGCCATAGCCGATCATCGGCGCATGGGCTTCGCTCGCGATCAGCTTGGGTGTGGTGCCGCTGGCGATCAGCGCGTGGAAGCCCGACACCGCGCCACAGGCGATGGTGATGAACAGGAAGGGGAAGAGGCCGCCCGACCAGACCGGGCCGTTGCCGCCGACGAACTGGGTAAGGGCAGGCATTTTGAGCGGCGGGGCCATGATGACGATGCCGATGGCCAGCGCCGCGATCGCGCCGATCTTGAGGAAGGTCGAGAGATAGTCGCGCGGCGCGAGCAGCAGCCACACCGGCAGGACGGAAGCGACCGCACCATAGCCGATCAATATCCAGCAGAGCTGGACCGGCGTGAAGGTGAAGATCGGACCCCAGACCGACGACAGCGATACCGCCTGGCCATAGACGATCGCCGCGAGCAGACCGACGAGACCCAGCAGCGACACTTCGCCGATGCGGCCGGGCCTGATCCAGCGTGTGTAGGCGCCCATCGCCATGGCCAGCGGCACGGTGGCGGCGACGGTGAACATGCCCCAGGGGCTCTCCGCCAAAGCCTTGACCACGATGAGCGCTAGAACCGCCAGGATGATGACCATGATCATGAAGGCGCCGAACAGGGCGATGGTGCCGGCGACCTGCCCCATTTCCATGCGGATCAGTTCGCCCAGCGACTTGCCGTCGCGGCGCATGGAGATGAACAGAACCATGAAATCCTGCACCGCCCCCGCCAGCACGACCCCCACGATGATCCACAATGTGCCGGGGAGGTAGCCCATCTGCGCGGCCAGCACCGGCCCGACCAATGGTCCTGCGCCCGCGATCGCGGCGAAATGGTGGCCGAACAGGACGGACCTGTCGGTCGCGACATAGTCGAGGCCATCGGCGCGGCGGAGCGCCGGGGTGGGGCGCGCCGGGTCGAGCCGCATCACATGGCGGGCGATGAACAGCGCATCATAGCGATAGGCGACCAGGAAGCAGCAGACCGCCGCGACCACGATCCACAGCGCGTTGACCGCCTCGCCGCGCGACACCGCGACGACGCCGAGCGCGATCGCGCCGAGACAAGCGGTCAAAATCCAGGGTAGGTGCCGGGTCACATGCGCTCCAGAGCGGTTGGGGGGACGTCGGCACCCTAATCCCCCCCCTCCGAAACACAACCGCCTAGCGGCGCTGCCGAAACGGCCAGTCGATGACGTCGCTGGCCCAGAGCGCCCACCAGATGATGACGGGTTGCAACGCGAGCCGGGGGCCGTGATACCACCAGCTCAGATGCACCCCACCCAGGGGGATGTCGTTGAGCGCGTGATTGATATTGGCGGGCCACACGCACAGCGCATAGAGTGCCAGGCCTATCCCGGCCGCGCGGCGCAGACCGGGGATCATCAGACCCAGCGCCCCCGCCAGTTCCGCCACACCGGTCAACGCCACGACAGTGTCGGGCATCGGTACCCAATGCGGCGTGATGGCGATGAAACCGCCGGGCCGCGTCAGATGCGCAATGCCGGCAAAGGCATAGGCGGCGGCCAGCACCAGTCGGGCGATGGTCCGGCCGCGCACGGCCTTAATGCATCACGTCGATTTCAAGCTCGCCTTCATCCTGCCCGTCCCAATAATGGGCGCGTTCGGCATGGACATGGATCATCACCAGTCCAGGCGTGTCGGCGCCATTCTCGAACCAAAGCTCCAGATCGGGGTTCCAATGTTCCTCGAACAGGGCCCGATCGCGGATCAGGTCGGCGCGGCCTTCCAGCGCGATGAACAACGGGCGCTGGCCGAACAGCCCGCTCTTGCCGTGGAAGGACAGGCTGACCCGCGGGTCACGCTCGATATCCCGGACCATCAGCGTGTCTTCGGTGGTGAAATAATAGCTGTCGCCGCCATGGGCCACATCCTGGTTGTTGCTCATCGGACGAGCGCCGATATGGCCATCCTCCGTATGGGTCGACAGCATGGCAAAATCGATATGCTGCATCTTTTCGGCCAGGCTGGCCATCGTGTGCTGCACCATGTGCGTCTCCTCTGCTCGATCGGGTCTTAACGCAGGACAGGGCGAGTCGGGTTCCATCGATCGGATTCGACTCCTGTTCATAAGAACATATAATGAACATATCGGATATGATTCGGGAGTTGCCGCCATGGAAAGCCGCGCCGCGCCGCTTTACCGCCCCTTTTTCGCGCTCAAGCCGCCGCCGGTCGTCGCGCGGCAGATCGACCATTTCGCCGCGACGCTGGCGCCGGGGGCGGACCGCATCCGTCCCGAACATCAGCATGTCACGCTCGGCATCACGACCGACTGGCCGGATTATCCCTATGAACTTATCAAGGCGCTGCGCCGGGCAGCGGCGGGGATCATGGCGGAGCCGTTCGACCTGCTGATGAACGGTGTGAACTTTGGCGGCCGGTCGGCGGCCCTACGGCCATCGCGCAGCATTGCGGGATTGAAGAAGGTGCAACAACAGGTCGCCGCCGCGATGGCGCGCGCCGGGGCGACGCCGCGTCCGGGCTGGAGCTTCAGCCCGCACCAGACCCTATACTATAGCGACGGGCGGCCGCAGCAGCGGCGCATCGACGGGTTCGGCTGGCATGTGGAGGAAGTGGTGCTGCTGTGCAGCCATGTCGGCCGCACCCGGCATGAGATAGTGGGCTGCTGGCCGCTAAAGGGCGATGCGCAATATAGCCTGTTCTGACGGCCTCTCAGCGTTTGCGGACGAACTCCGCGCGCAGCACCAGCCCCTTGATCCCGTCATAGCGGCAGTCGATTTCCTGGGCGTCGCCGGTCAGGCGGATCGACTTGATGAGCGTGCCGCGCTTCAACGTCTGGCCCGCACCCTTGACGGTCAGATCCTTGATCAACGTGACCTGGTCGCCGTCGGCCAGCAAATTGCCGACCGAATCGCGGACTTCGACGGGATCGATGGCATCGGTTGCCGCTGCGGCGTTCGCCGCGCTGATCCATTCGCCGCTGGCTTCGTCATAGACATAGTCGTCGTCGGCCATGGCCATCTATCCCTGAGTCACGCTTTGCAGCACCGCGGCGCGCAATTCGGGGATGCCCATGCCCTTTTCGCTCGACGTGACGATGATGTCGGGATGGGCGGCGGGGCGCTTGCGGATCGCGTCGGCGGTGGCTTTGGTCACGGCCGCCAATTCACTTGCCTTGATCTTGTCTGCCTTGGTCAGGACGATGCGATAGCTGACCGCCGCGCCATCGAGCATGTCGAGCATGTCATTGTCGACATCCTTGATGCCATGGCGGCTGTCGATCAGCACCAGCGCGCGCTTGAGCGAGGCGCGCCCGCGCAGATAGTCGTTCACCAGGAACTTCCATTTGCGCACGATGTCCTTGGGCGCCTTGGCATAGCCATAGCCCGGCATGTCGACCAGGCGGAAGCGCAGCGGTTCGCCCACGTCGAAGAAGTTGAGTTCCTGCGTCCGGCCTGGCGTGTTGGAGGTGCGGGCGAGGCCATTGCGGTTGGTAAGCGCATTGAGCAGTGAGGATTTGCCGACATTGGACCGGCCCGCAAAGGCGACTTCGTTCACGTCCATGTCGGGCAGGAAGTCGAGCGTGGGCGCGGACTTGAGGAAGGAAATCGGCCCGCTGAAGAGCTTGCGCGCTTCCTCGATGAAGTCCGCGTTATCTTGGTCCGTCATTCCACACTCCGTTCGGTTTCGAGCCCTTCGACTGACTGCTTGCAGCAGTCGCTCCGGACAGGCTTGTCGAGGGCCGTTGGCATCCGTTTCTCGACAAGCTCGAAACGAACGGGCGTGGTGCTTGGCTTACTTCGCTGCGCTCGCCGTGCTCAGCACGGGGTGGCGCTTGTACAGCCACCATTGCTGCGCCATCGACAGGCAGTTGTTGGTGATCCAGTAAACCAGCAGGCCCGCCGCGAACGGCGCCATGATGAACATCATCATCCACGGCATGATCGAGAAGATCTGCTGCTGCATCGGGTCCATCTGGGCCGGGTTCAGCTTGAACTGGAAATACATGCTGATGCCCAGCAGCAGCGCCAGCACACCGATCGCCAGGAAAGAGGGCGGGGTGAAGGGCAGCAGACCGAACAGGTTGAAGATATGCAGCGGATCGGGCGCGGACAGATCCTTGATCCACAGGACGAAGGGCTGGTGCCGCATTTCGATCGTCAACTGCAATACCTTGTAGAGCGCGAAGAAGATCGGGATCTGGATGAAGATGGGCAGGCAGCCGGCCAGCGGGTTGACCTTCTCCTGCTTGTACAGTTCCATCATCTTCTGCTGCAGCTGCGGCTTGTCGTCCTTATATTTCTCCTGCAGCGCTTTCATCTTGGGCTGCACCGCGCGCATCGCCGCCATGCTGGCGAACTGGCGCTGGGCGACCGGGAACATGAGCGCGCGGACGCAGAAAGTGAGGCAGATGATCGCCACGCCGAAATTGCCCAGCGTTTCGAACAGCCAGTGGAGCAGCGCGAAGATCGGCTGTTCGAACCAGTAGAACCATCCCCAGTCGATCGCGCGGTCGAACAGCTTCACGCCGTTCCGCTCATAGGCCTGGAGCGTCTTCACTTCCTTGGCGCCGACATAGAGGCGAATGCTCTGCGTCGCCGCCTTGCCGGGCGCCAGCATGGTCGAACCGAGCGCGGCGTCCGCCTGATATTGCGTGCCGGCGCCTTTACGGAATTGGCCGGCGAAATCGGCGTCGGCGCCGGGAACCAGCGCGGACAGCCAATATTTGTCGGTGAAGCCGATCCAGCCGCCCTTGGACTGGAAGCTCTGGGTCGACGGACCCTTGTCCAGATCCTTGTAGTTCACGTCATAATTGGCCGCGCCGTTGAACACGCCCATCGGCCCGACATGGATGGTCCAGGTGTCGGGGTCCTTGGGGATGCCGGTGCGGCTGATATAGCTGTACGGCTTCACGCCCACCGCGCCCGCGCCGCTGTTCGACACCTTCTGCGCGGCCGAGATCATGTAATTTTCATCGACCGACAGGCGGATTTCGAAAGTCTGGCCCGCGCCGTTGTTCCAGGTCAGCGTCACCGGGCTGGTCGGCGTCAGTTCGCTGCCCTGCGCGGTCCAGAGCGTGTCCCTGTTCGGCGTCTTTAGGCCTTCGCCCTGCCAGCCGAAGCCGGCGAAATAGGCGTCCTGCGTGCCGCTGGGGCTATACAGGCGAACGGCGGGCGAATCCTTGGCGATCGTCTCGCGATAGGTTGGCAGCACGATGTCGTCGATGCGCGCGCCGCGCAGGTTGATCGATCCGGTCAGCTTGGGCGTACGGATCGGCACGCGCGGACTTTCCTTCAGCACGATGGCGCGGTCGCGAATCGTCGCAGGGCCGTCGGCCGTGTCGGTGCCGGGGGCCGCAACCGGGGTGGTCTTGCCGCCTTCGATCTTCGTCGCCGGCGGATTGGCCGCGGGAAAGACATAATGCGAGACATAGGGCCAGCCGAACAGGATCGCCGCGGTCAGCAGCACCGCCAGAATGATATTCTTCTTGTCGTCCACGTGTTCGGCTCCGCCGTCTTATGTCTATCGGGTCAGGGGACCGGGTCGTAGCCCGACCCGCCCCATGGGTGGCATCGCATTAGCCGCTTGAACCCCAGCCAGCTACCCTTGATCGCGCCATATTTGCGGATCGCCTGAATCGCATATTCCGAACAGGACGGGGCGTAGCGGCAGGTAGGGGGCAGGACGCGCGAAGGGCCAAGTTGCCAGAAGCGCGCGATCAGGATCAGCAGGCGGGCGATCACGGCTGTTCGCTTGAACGCGCCGCGAGCGTATCGCTCTTTTTGGCGGGTTTGCCCCTGCGGGGGCGTGCCGGGCCGCGCGGCGGATCGACCGGGCGCGTCATGATCTTGCCGAGCGCCTTGCCCAGTTCGGCGTGCAGCAGCGCAAATTCGCGTTCGATCCCGCCTTCGCGGCCGATCAGCACATGATCCGCGCCGGCAATGCCATGGGCCGGCAGCAGTGCGCGCGCCAGAACGCGAAAGCGGCGCTTCATCCGGTTGCGGATGACGGCGCCGCCAATCTTCTTCGTGACCGTGATGCCGATACGCATCGCCGGGTCGCCATCGCCGCGTTCGCGCACCAGCAGGACGAATCCCGGCATAGGCGCGCGGCGTCCGCGATTCGCCGCCAGAAAATCCGCACGCCTGCTCATGACGGCAGGCGCAGCGGACGGCGGCGCGTCGATCAGGCGCTCAGGCTCTTGCGGCCGCGCGAACGGCGCGCGCGAATCACATTGCGGCCGCCGGGGGTCGCCATGCGCGCGCGGAAACCGTGACGGCGCTTCCGAACCAGATTGCTCGGCTGAAAAGTGCGCTTCATCGTTCATTCCTCAAAACAACTAGAGAATCAGGCGTGACAAAAAAGGGCCGCCAAAGCAGCGGCCGCCAGTCAGGGGGCGTCCGATAGGCAAAAGGGGGGGCGAAGTCAATGGCTGAGGCCGGAAGAGTCCGTTCGTTTCGAGTGACGTCGAGAAACGAAGCGGAGCGCTTCCCGTTTCTCGGCACGCTCGAAGCGAACGGATAAGGATTACTTCCCCCGCGCGCTCGCCACGCCGTCCTTGAGCGCGTCATAGCCCACTGCGCCGTTCAGTACCTGGCCGCCGATCACGAAGGTCGGCGTGCCGCTGGCCTGCAATTTCTGGGCGAGCGCGATGTTGGACTGGATTTCGGCGTCATATTTGCTCGATGCGATTGCGGTTTCGGCTTCCGACCGGGTGATGCCCGCCTTGGCCGCCGCCGCCACGATCGTGTCGCGCGTCACCTTGCCCGCGCCGTAGAGCGCCTTGTGATAGGCCATATATTGACCGCGCTCGGCCGCCAGCAGCGAAACTTTGGCCGCGGCGCTGCTTTCATCCGACAGGATGGGGAGTTCGCGATAGACGACCTTCACCTTCGCGTCGTTCGCGACCAGCTTGGCCAGGTCGGGCAGAGAGGCGCGGCAATAGCCGCAGGCATAATCGAAAAATTCGACCACGATGACATCGGCATTGGCCGCGCCTTCCCAGGCGCCCGCATAGGGGGTTTCGAGCGTGCTGCGGCTGGCGTCGATGGTGCTCGACATGCGCTTGGCCTGCAACTTCTCCACCGCCTGCGGGATAATTTCGGGATGCTCCAGGATATAGTCGTGGACGATCTTCTCGATCGCGGCCTTGTCACTGGCGTTGACGCTGGCGGGCGCCTGCGCGGCCAGCGCGACGCCGGCAATGGCGGTCAGGGCGAGGGCGCCAAGGGTCATCTGTATGGTCCTGTTGGAAAGGGCCGCGCGAAAGCTGGGCCGGGTCTGGTCTGTCATATCTATCTTTTCTTGCGCTGCTGCTCGATCGCGGCGCGGGATGTCATCGCGATATCCTGCGCCCGCAGATAGTCAACCGTGCCGGCCTGCAATCCCTGCATCGCGGCGTCGGCGCTGCGCAGCGCCATGGGATGTTCGCCCATCATCGCATAGCGTTCCGCCGTCGCCAGCGCGGCGCGCGGCGTGTCGCCGCGCCGTTCATAGACGACGCCCAACTGATACCAGGCAAAGGGATTTTCCCGGTCGCGCTGGACCGCAAGGCGCAGCACCTGCTCGGCCTCGGCGAAATTGCTCTCATCCTCGGTCGCGATCAGCGCGTGGGCGAGTAGCACTGAGATCAGCGGCTGGTTGGTGATCTTGACCGCTTCGCGCAGCGGCGCCACCGCGTCCCTCGGGCGGCCGCTCTCGAGCAGGATCTGGCCCTTGAGTTCGAGGAAATAGGGGTCATGCGGTGCGGCGGCGAGCAGGGCGTCCGCCTCGTCCAGCGCCCTTTGCGGATAGGCGCTCTTATGCCAGGCATAGGCGCGCGCATAATGGGCCGGGATCGACTGGTCGGTTTCGGGATATTTCTGCAAGGTCTGGGTGGGTTCGGACACGAAGCCGATCAGCTTGGCCTTGATCCGTTCGAACCGCGCCTCCAGCGCCTTGTCCGGCGGCCGGTCCCAGGCCGGATCGACGGTGTAGACTTCGCGCAGCACGTTGATGCGCTCGCCCGACAGCGGATGGGTGCGTCCGTAGCTGTTGTCCTGCGGGATCGCGAGGCGATATTCCTGATTTTGCAGCTTCTTGAAAAATTCCAGGCTGCCCTTGCCGCTGAGACCCGCCTTCGACAGGTACCGCGCGCCGGCCAGATCGGCCGAGCTTTCCTGCCCGCGGGAAAAGGCCAGGAACTTGGTCATCGCCGCCTGCTGGCCCAGGCCCATGATGCCCATGCCCGCTTCCGCCCCGCCCGCCGCGATCGCGGCCGCGCCCAGCACCAGGCTGAGCAGGGTGACGCCGGTGGCCTCCTTGATCCCCTCGCCGAAGCGGACGACATGGCCGCCTTCGATATGGCCCAGTTCGTGCGCAACGACGCCCTGCAACTGGTTCACATTGTCGGCCTGGGCGATCAGCCCGCTATGCACCCAGACGATCTGGCCGCCCGCGACGAAGGCGTTGATTTCCGGGTCGTTGATGACGAGGACCTGGACGTTTTTCGGCTCCATGCCGGCGGCCTTGACCAACTGGCCCGACATGTCAGCCATGAAGGCTTCGGTTTCGGCATCGCGCAATATTTGCTGGGCCACCGCTGGCTGCGCCGTGCAGGCGAGCGCGGCGATCGCCAGCACGCAAATTTTGAGCCGCTCCCGCATCAGCGGCGCGCCATGGGCAAAGAGGGGCAGACCGTCACGGCGGCTTCGTGCCAAGGTCGGCCTGAACCTGCCGTGAAGAGGGAGGGGGCAACGAAAAGCGCCGCTGCGCACCGGTCGGGACCGGATGGGCAGCGGCGTTTGTTCATAACAGCCTAAGTCCGGCCTTATTGGCCGAAGGTGCGTTGCCACCAGCCACGGCGGGGTTCGCCATCCTCGCCTACGCCGTCTTCGCCATTGGCGGCGTCGGCGGTTTCGGCGACGGAGGCTTGCGGCGCGGCCGCTTGCGCCACCGTTTCGACGGCGGGTGCAGCGGCCTCGACCTCTGCATCCGCGACGACGGGCTTCTTGCGACGGGTGCGCTTGGGCTTGGCCGGCGCTTCCTCGGCAGCGGGAGCCTCGACGGCAGGCGCGGTTTCCTGCGCAGCGACATCCGCTTCCGCAGCATCGGCGACGGGCTTCTTGCGACGGGTGCGCTTGGGCTTGGCCGGCGCCTCCTCGGCAGCGGCGTCGACCGGCGCGGGTTCGGCGGCGGCTTCCGCCACAGGCTCGACCACGGGTTCGGCCGCTTCGGCTACCGGCTCGACATCCGCCTTGGGCTTGCGGGCGCGGGGGCGACGACGGGTCTTGGGCGCCTCTTCGGCGGGCGCCGCCTCGACCACGGCTTCGACGACCGGCTCGACTGCTGCGGCAACCGCTTCCGCCGGTTCGCCAGCGTCCGCTTCGACGGTTGCAACGTCCTCGCTGCCTTCCCCGCCTTCGCGGCGACGGCGACCACCACGGCGACCGCGACGACCGCGGCGACGCGCGCCGCCATCCTCGTCATCACCCGCAGCGGCGGCTGGCGCCGATGCGTCGGGCGCGTCTTCGGCTGTCGCGACGGCTTCGTCTTCACCCTCGGCTTCCGCATCGCCATTTTCGCTGGCGTCTTCCTCGGCGCGATTATCCTCTCGCTGGCCGCCACGACGGCGACGGCGACGACGACGACGACGGCCGCCGTCACGATCTTCGTCTCCGCGATCGCTGCGATCGCTTCGTTCTTCACGCTCGGTTTCGGCTTCGGCTTCGGCCTCCTCGACCTCTTCCTCTTCCTCCTCGATGACGTCCAGATCGTCGTCCTCTTCCGGCAGCGGCGCATAGGTCACGACACGTTCGGGCCGTGGGCCGCTGGCCTCGACCGACATGCGCGCGCCCTCGATCTCGCCATCGGGCAGGATTTCGATGCGCACGCCATAGCGCTGCTCGATCTCGTCCAGTTCGGCGCGCTTGTTGTTGAGGACGTAGAAGGCCGCTTCCTGGCTGGCGCGCAGGGTGATGAGGCTACCGCGACCACGCGCCGCTTCTTCTTCCAGCATCCGCAGCGCGCCCAGGCCCGCCGACGATGCGGTGCGGACCAGGCCCGTGCCTTCGCAATGCGGGCACTGGCGGGTCGATGCTTCCAGCACGCCGGTGCGCAGGCGCTGCCGGCTCATTTCCATCAGGCCGAAGCCGGAGATGCGGCCGACCTGGATGCGGGCGCGATCGTCCTTCAGCGCCTCCTTCATCGCCTTCTCGACCTTGCGGATGTTGGAGTTCACCTCCATGTCGATGAAGTCGATGACGACCAGACCGGCCATGTCGCGCAGGCGCAACTGGCGCGCGATTTCGCGCGCGGCTTCCAGGTTGGTGGCGACGGCGGTCTGCTCGATACCATGTTCGCGGGTCGACCGGCCCGAGTTGATGTCGATCGACACCAGCGCTTCGGTCGGGTTGATGACCAGATAGCCGCCGGACTTGAGCTGCACGACGGGGTTGTACATCGCCGCCAGTTGCTCTTCGACGCTGGCGCGCTGGAACAGCGACACCGGATCGGCATATTGCTTCACCCGCCGGGCATGGCTGGGCATCAGCAGGCGCATGAAGTCCTTGGCGGCCTTGTAGCCATGCTCGCCCTCGACGATCACTTCCTCGATATCCTTGTTATAGATATCGCGGATCGCGCGCTTGATGAGGTCGCTGTCGTTGTGGATCAGCTCGGGCGCTGCGGCTTTCAGCGTCTTTTCGCGAATCTCGTCCCACAGGCGGGCGAGATAGTCGAAGTCGCGCTTGATCTCCGGCTTGGTCCGCTGGAGGCCGGCGGTGCGGACGATGCAGCCCATCGAGGAGGGCAGCGCCATTTCGGCGATGATCGACTTCAACCGCTTGCGGTCGGCCGCATTGCTGATCTTGCGCGAAATGCCGCCGCCATGGCTGGTGTTGGGCATCAGCACGCAATAGCGGCCGGCCAGCGACAAATAGGTGGTCAGCGCCGCGCCCTTGTTGCCGCGCTCTTCCTTGACGACCTGGACCAGCAGCACCTGGCGGCGCTTGATGACGTCCTGGATCTTGTAGCGACGGCGCAGCGCCATGCGCTTGCGGCGCAGTTCGTCGGCGGCTTCGTCGCCGCCGCGGCCACGACCGCGTCCACCGCGACGGCCGCCGCGATCGCCATTGGCCCCGTCGTTGCCGGCTTCGCCCTCGGCCTGTTCGGCGTCTTCGCCCGGCTCTTCATCGTCATGATGATGGGTCGCCTCGACATATTCGACGCCGCCTTCGGCCGGGCCATGGTCATGGTCTTCGTCATCATCGTCGAAATCGGCGCGCAGCGCGGCCTCTTCCTCGGCGTGGGCGCGTTCTTCGCGCAACAGCGCCTCGCGGTCCTCGCGCGGGATCTGGTAATAATCCGGATGAATCTCGCTGAACGCAAGGAAGCCGTGGCGGTTGCCGCCATAATCGACGAACGCCGCCTGGAGCGACGGCTCCACGCGGGTGACCTTGGCCAGATAGATATTGCCCTTGAGCTGCTTGTGCTCTGCGGACTCGAAGTCGAACTCCTCGATCCGGTTACCCTTGACGACCGCGACCCGGGTCTCTTCCCGGTGGCGCGCGTCGATCAGCATACGCATTGTCATTTATATATCTCCGGCGTGGACGGGCTGCGGCACAGGGCCGCGCCGCCACGCGATAGTGAAGGGACGGCCGGGCGCGCTCCGTTAAGGGCGCGGATGTCGGCATCGTCCAGGTTTGAAGGAAATTATGCGCGTCTGCTGCGTCGGCAGGGCCGGACAAATCGCCGGGCCGGACCATCCACGCCGCATCGCCCGTGACCGGGGCAAGCGTGGAATGGAAATCATGCCTCATGCAGCGTCAACCTGTTTACGACACTGCGGGGGGCAAATGCTGCCTCCGCCGGTGCCTGTCTCATTGCCCCGCAAGGCTGCCATGATATCGGCAAGTCTTTCAGGAATATGAATGGGTAGCAGTCAAATACCGACGGGGCAACGGCCGCCTGAAATATAATGCCGTGTCCGCCGGTCGGGCTATCGATGCTCTATTCATCGTGAAGGACGGGTTAACCTTCTCATTTTACCGGGCCACAAGGAGCGATGCTTAATCCGGAATTTAGCGTGGGGACGCTGAACGGATTAGCCCAAATGAAATTTGGCTGGACGGCCGACAGGCGCGCGTCGCACAAGCGGCGTATGCTCCAAAGCATTGCCCTGGCAGGCACGATATTGATGGCGGTCCCCGGCAGCGCCGGCGGCATATCCGGCGTGGACGTGCAGGATGACACCGTCGTCGTGCGCTTCGACGACCGCGTGGACGGGGCTTCGGCCTTTCTGCTGGATTCGCCGCGCCGCATCGCGCTCGACATCAACGGCGCGCAAATGGGCAGGGGGCGGTTCACGCCGGGCAACGGCGCCATCGCCGCGGTGCGCCAGGGGCAATTGAGCGGCGACACGGCGCGCGTGGTGCTGGACCTCTCCACCCCGGCGACGCTGGGCAATGCGCGGCTGGCGCAGGACGGAAAGTCGCTCAGCTTCTCGCTACAGGGCGTGAGCGACAGCCGGTTCCGCGCCGAAGTGGGCAAGGGGCGCACGCGCTTCGACGGCCCTGCCGACATGGCGGCGCGTCCGCAAAAGCGCATCCATTCGATCACCGTGCCGATCCCCGCCGCGGCGCGCGGCGTGTCGCTGCCACAGGTGGAGGGGGCGCATGACGGCGCCCGGCCGCTGGTGGTGATCGACGCGGGCCATGGCGGCCATGATCCCGGCGCGATCAACAAGGAAAATGGCAAGCGCGAGAAAGACGTGACACTGGCCATCGCCCAGGCGATTCGCGATCAGTTGGTCAAGTCCGGCCGGGTGCGCGTGGCGCTGACCCGCGACGACGATAAATTCCTGGTGCTGCAGGAACGTTATGGCATCGCCCGCAAGCTGGGCGCGGACCTGTTCATCTCGATCCATGCCGATGCGGCAGAAAATACCGAAGCCCATGGTGCGACCGTCTATACGCTGTCGGAAACGGCGTCCGATCGCGAAGCGGCACGGCTGGCGGCGCGGGAAAATAAGGCGGACATCATTAACGGCGTCAATCTGGGCGGCCAGTCGGGTGACGTCTCGTCCATCCTGATCGACCTGACTCAGCGCGAATCGATGAACATATCGGCCAATTTTGCGCGGCTGTTGCAGCGGGAGGCGGCGCCCTATGTGCCGTTCCGCAGCGCCTATCACCGCTTCGCCTCGCTGATGGTGCTCAAGGCCCCGGATACGCCGTCGATCCTGTTCGAAACCGGCTATATCAGCAACGCCGACGACAGCGCCTTCCTTTCCTCGCGCGAGGGGCAGGGCAAGATCGCTCGCGGCGTCGCCCGCGCGATCGAGGTGCATTTCGCCCGCAAACTGGCGATGCGCGACGGGGCGGCTGGCGGCTGAACGCAGCCATAAAAGTGCAAAAACCGTTCGCCCTGAGCCTGTCGAAGGGCGTTGCGCGCGCCCTTCGACAGGCTCAGGGCGAACGGAGGTGGGTTCGGTTTGGGCAAGAGTTGGGGCGGATCGCGTCATGCCCACTGGTCTTGGCGATAATTTGACCCTAGAGCCTCTTCCCTATGGAAGAGGCCCGTTCCGAACCCGCCCCGTCGTCCTTCGCCTATCGCCTGCGCCGCGACGCGGGGGGCTTTTTCGGCCGTCTGCGTCCCCTGTGGCAGCGCCGCTGGGTGCGATGGGCGTCGATTTTGCTGGGCGGCTTCGCGCTGTTCTGCGCGCTGTTCTGGCTGATCTTCGCGCGCGGCCTGCCCGATGCGGCGACGCTGCTGGAATATGAGCCGCCGCTGCCGACCATCGTGCGCGACATTAACGGCCAGCCGGTCCACAGCTATGCGCGCGAACGCCGCGTCCAGCTTCAATATAGCGATTATCCCCCGCTGCTGATCCGCGCCTATCTGGCGGCGGAGGACAAGACCTTCTTCGAACATCATGGCGTGGACATCCCCGGTTTCGCGGGGGCCGTGGTCGATTATGCCAGCAAGCTGGGTTCGGGCCAGCGCGCGCGCGGCGGCTCCACGATTACCCAGCAGGTCGCCAAGAACCTGCTGATCGGCGACGAATATTCGCCCACGCGCAAGGTGAAGGAAATGATCCTCGCCTACCGCATGGAAAATGTGCTGTCGAAGCAACAGATCCTCGAACTCTATCTCAACCAGATATTCCTCGGTCGCAACGCCTATGGCGTGCAGGCGGCCGCGCGCGCCTATTTCGACAAGGACGTCGCCGACCTGACGCTGCCCGAAATGGCCTATCTCGCTATCCTGCCCAAGGGGCCCGCCAATTACCGCCCCGAAAGCAAAAGCGGCCATGCCCGCGCGCTCGACCGGCGCAACTGGGCGCTGGGCGAAATGGAAAAAAATGGCTGGATCACCGCGGCCCAGCGTTCAGCGGCGCAGGCTCAGCCGCTCGGCACCGTCGCCGCCCATGGCTCCAGCTTCGACGCCCGTGCCGGCGGCTATTATATGGAGGAGGTGCGCCGTCGCCTGATCGGCCTGTTCGGCGAAAAGGCCGATGATGGCCCCAACAGCGTCTATGCCGGCGGTCTGTGGGTGCGCAGCCCCTATGATCCGGTGGTGCAGGACAGCGTGGCCACCGCGCTGCGGAACGGCCTGCTCCGCTTCGACGCCGGACGCGGCTGGTCCGGTCCGGTCGGCCACATCAATATCGACAATGGCTGGGAACGCGAACTTGCGGCCAGCTATATCGACGTCGATTATGCGCAATGGCGCGTCGCCGTCGTCATCAGCCGGACCTCGTCCGAGGCGCAGATCGGCTTTGCCGACGGCAGCACCGGCGCGCTGCCCGCCGGATCGGCGCAGATGCCGTATCGCAAGATCGGCGGCCCTGCCTTTTCGGCGATGAAGCCCGGCGACCTGATCGTCGTGGCGCGCAACGGATCGAGCTGGGCGCTGCGCTCCATCCCCGAAGTGTCGGGCGGCATGGTCGCCGAAGAGGTCCATTCGGGTCGCATCCGCGCGATGCAGGGCGGCTTCGATTCGCGCCTGTCCTCCTACAACCGTGCGACGCAGGCGCTGCGCCAGCCGGGATCGACCATCAAGCCATTCGTCTATGCCGCCGCGCTCGACAATGGCATGACCCCGGCGTCGATCATCGTCGATGGCCCCTTGTGCGTCTATCAGGGCGCGGGCCTCGGTCAGAAATGCTTCCGCAACTTCTCCGGCGGCAGCGCCGGGCCGCAGACGATGCGCTGGGGCGTGGAGCAGTCGCGCAACCTGATGACCGTGCGCGCCGCCAGCCAGACCGGCATGGACCGGGTCGTGCGCACCATCAAGAATATGGGGATCGGCGACTATCAGCCCTATCTCTCCTTCGCTTTGGGCGCGGGCGAGACGACGGTGGAACGGATGGTCAACGCCTATGCCGCGCTCGCCAACCAGGGACGGCAATTCCCGCCCAAGGTCATGGATTATGTGCAGGACCGGCGCGGCAAAGTGATCTGGCCGGAGCGCTGGCGCGCCTGCGACGGCTGCAACATGGCGAACTGGGACGGCAAGCCGATGCCCCGCTTCGGCATGGAGGGCAAGCAGGTGATGAACCCGATGACCGCCTATCAGGTCGTCCACATCGCCGAAGGCGTGGTCCAGCGCGGCACCGCCACCGTGCTGGCCGATCTCGGCCGGCCGCTGTTCGGCAAGACCGGCACCACCAACGGCCCGACCAACGTCTGGTTCGTGGGCGGATCGCCCGATCTCGTCGCCGGCGTCTATATCGGCTACGACCAGCCACGAAGCCTGGGCGGCTGGGCGCAAGGCGGCCGTATCGCCGCGCCGATCTGGAAGGCGGCGATGGCGCCGATCCTGGAAACCATGCCCAAGACGCCCTTCGTCGCCCCGGCGGGCGTGCGCATGGTTGCGATCGACCGCCGGTCGGGCAAGCGCGTCTATGGCGCCTGGCCCACCAGCGAGCCCAAAGCCGCGGTGATCTGGGAAGCGTTCAAGCCCGAATCCGAACCGCGCCGCACGATCCGCAAGGAGGAAGCGGAGGAACAGGCCAAGGTCGCCGAAAGCCGCGCCGACCGCGCCGTGTCGAGCGGTCGCCGCCGTACCGACGCCGACTTCCTGGAAGGACAGGGCGGAATCTACTAAGGTGCCGTCGGGCCTACGCTCTTCCCAAATCTGCCGCCCTCGGATAGGGGCAGTCGCCTGATGCGTTGAGACGCCACGACATTTCTGGAGACTCCCCATGCGCGCCGAAGCGCAGCAATATATCGACCGTATCGACGCCGCGCTGGACCTACTGCGCCGCTTCCTCGACTGGGACCGCGCGCTGCGCCGGCTGGACGAGCTGAACGCGCGCGTCGAGGACCCAACCCTGTGGGACAATGCGAAGCTGGCGCAGGAGGTGATGCGCGAGCGCACCCGGCTGGAAAGCGCGATCGGCGCCACCCGTGCGATCGAGGGCGGCAAGAGCGACAATGCCGAACTGATCGAAATGGCAGAGGCCGAGGGCGACGAGGAAATGGTTTCCGAAGCCATCGCGTCGCTCAAGGCGCTGGCCGACCGGGCGGACGAGGACAAGATCAAGGCGCTGCTGGCCGGCGAGGCCGATGCCAGCGACACCTATCTGGAAATCCATGCAGGGGCTGGCGGGACCGAAAGCCAGGACTGGGCCGAAATCCTCTCCCGCATGTACCGCCGCTGGGCCGAACGGCGCGGCTACAAGGTGGAACTGGTCGATTATCAGGCGGGCGAAACCGCAGGCATCAAGTCGGCCACCTTCCTGATCAAGGGCGAGAATGCTTATGGCTATGCCAAGACCGAAAGCGGCGTCCACCGCCTGGTCCGCATCAGCCCCTATGACAGCGCGGCCCGCCGCCACACCAGCTTCTCGTCGGTCTGGGTCTATCCGGTAATCGATGACAATATCGATATCGAGGTCAAGGAAAGCGACCTCAAGATCGATACCTATCGGGCGTCCGGCGCGGGCGGGCAGCACGTCAACACCACCGACTCCGCGGTCCGCATTACCCACGTGCCCTCGGGCATTATCGTCGCATCGCAAAATGACCGATCGCAGCACAAGAACCGCGCGACGGCGATGAACATGCTGAAGGCGCGCCTGTACGAAGCCGAACTGCGCAAACGCGAAGAAGCGGCCAATACAGACTATCAGGCCAAGACCGAAATCGGCTGGGGCCACCAGATCCGCTCCTATGTGCTCCAGCCCTATCAGTTGGTAAAGGATCTGCGCACCGGCGTTACCTCGACCGCGCCCGACGATGTGCTGGACGGCGCGCTCGACCCGTTCATGGCCGCTGCCCTGTCGCAGAAGGTGACCGGCGAGAAGGTCGATGTGGAGGATGTGGACTGATGATCCGGGCGGTCATGGCGGGCGTGCTTGTCCTGCTGGCCGCCTGCGACCAGATTGGCGGCGGCAAGGATTCGCATCGCTCCGCCGTGGCGGCACCCTTTCCGCAGGCCGACCGCCCGGTGGCCCCGATCGTGTCGACCCGCTGGTCGAGCGAGGAAGCGCGCGACCGGGTCAACGAGGCGGAAGATATCATGGACCGGGCGGGCATCCGCCCCGGCATGACCGTCGCGGATATCGGCGCAGGCGAGGGCTATTATACCGTGCGTCTCGCCAGACGGGTGGGCGACAAGGGGCGCGTCCTGGCGGAGGATATCATGCCCGAGGTGATCGAGGCGCTGTCGCGTCGCATCACCCGCGAGAAATGGGATAATGTCAGCGTGAAGCTGGGCGCGCCGGAAGACCCCAAGCTGCCGGAGAACAGCTTCGACCGCATATTGATGGTCCATATGTATCATGAGATTGGCGAACCCTATGCCTTTCTGTGGCACATGAGTCCGGCGTTGAAGAAGGACGGCGAACTGATCGTGGTCGATGCCAACCGGCCGACCGACCAGCATGGCACGCCGCCGCGCCTGTTGGCCTGCGAACTGGCGGCGATGGGATTCCGCATGGAGCAGGTGATCCCGAAACCGACCGCGGGCGGCTATCTGGCCCGTTTCCGGCGCATCGCCGCGCGGCCCGACCCGGCCAGCATCGTCCCCTGCGCCTTTCAGGGCTGAACCGCAGGGTTAATTTTTGCCTAGTGTTGCTTGTTGAGAAGCCGGCATGGCCCGATGGCGTAAAGATCATCCAGGGAGGCTGCGGCATGACCGATCGAGGGTCTTTCACGGCATTGGACATGCGACAGCGGGGTGCTGCGCGGCACAAGCTGTTCGAACCCTTGGCGCTGCGCCATGCGGGGGTGCTTCGGCGCGCCCATATGCTGGACCTGTCGGTGTCGGGCGCGTTGCTCCACGCCGAACGGCCGCCGCGGATCGGCGATGGCGTCATCATCGAATTCCAAGACTTGGCGGCGGTTGGGCATGTCATATGGGTGCGGGCCAAGCGCTTTGGCGTGCGGTTCGACGTGCCGCTGCCCGAAACGGCCTTGCGCGCGATGCTCGACGGCGGCGGCGCGGGTTGCTCCTGAGGGGCTGGCTGCTGTAGGGTCGGCGGCGATGCATTTCGACGATCAGCTCCAGCGCTATTTCGGGACGACCGAGATCGATAGCCTGCCTGCCGCGGCGATGGAGTCCGGGAGCGAGCGGATGCGCGTCGACCTGGGGCTGGAGGAGGATCGCGGGCGGCGGTTCGCGCTCTGGTCGCTGCTGTTCCTGCTTGGCGATGCGCCCGACCTGGATGTCGTGTTCGAGGATGAGACGGACCGGGACGCGGCGCGCAACTTCATGGAATTGACCGAACAGGGCTGACCCTGCCTGCCTCATAGGTCGATGAGTTTTGGTGAAGCGCCTGCGACCCTCTTTCCTTCCGCCAGCCCATCGGTAAGACGCAACCCAATAGCTTCGAGAGGATCGCATGGAATATCGCACGCTCGGCCGCACCGACCTGAAGGTCAGCCTGATCTGTCTGGGCACCATGACCTGGGGATCGCAAAATAGCGAGGCGGAAGCGCACGCCCAGCTGGCTTATGCGATCGGCGAGGGCGTCAACTTCATCGATACGGCCGAAGCCTATCCGGTGACGCCGGTCAGCGCGGACACGCAATTTTTGACCGAAACCTATATCGGCAACTGGATCGCCGGGCGCAGGAAGCGCGACGACATCATCCTGGCGACCAAGGTGGCGGGGCCGTCGCGCGATCCGATCCGCCAATTTCGGGGCGGCGACAACCGGCTGGATCGCCGCAATATCCATCAGGCGGTCGATGACAGCCTGAAGCGGTTGAAGACGGACTATATCGATCTGTATCAGGTGCATTGGCCCGACCGGCCGGTGCCGTCCTTCGGCGCGCGCGGCCTGGGTGCGCTGGCCGACGGTCCCGACACGGTGCCGATCCAGGAGACGCTGGAGGCGCTGGCCGACCTGGTCCAGGCCGGCAAGATCCGCCACGTCGGCGTGTCCAACGAGACGCCCTGGGGGCTGGGCGAATATCTGCGGCTTGCGCGCGATCAGGGGTTGCCGAGGGTGGCGTCGATCCAGAACGCCTACAACCTGCTCAATCGAATCTTCGAGATCGGCCTGTCCGAATTCGCCCTGCGCGAGGATGTGGGGCTGCTCGCCTATTCGCCGCTGGCGGGCGGCAATCTGACCGGCAAATATCTGGGCGGGGTCATTCCGCCGGGTTCGCGCCGCGACGTGTCGCGCCAGTTCGTGCGCTACGACCTGCCCAACCAGCCGGTCGCCAGCGCCCGCTATGTGGCGATCGCCCATGCCTTCGGCCTGGACCCGGCGACGCTCGCACTGGCTTTCGTCCATGCCCAGCCCTTCGTCACATCGACGATCATTGGCGCGACCAGCCTGGAGCAGTTACGGGTCGATATCGCGAGCGCGACCATCCGCCTGACCGATGAGCAACTGGCGGCGATCGAAACGGTGCATCGCGTGCTGCCCGATCCCTGTCCCTGACGAGAGTCTATCGTCAGGCGGCGCGTGGCGAATGGGATTCCTTGTCCGAGGAAGCGGGGGCGTCCGCCATCGCCGCTATGCCGAGCCACCAGTCGTCGACGGAAGGGGTGAGGATCGCCAAACTGACACGGCGCGGACGCGCGTGCCAGATCGAGGCGACACGCAGATAGCGCCATTGCGGATCGCAGTTGACGGGGACATGGCGAAAGCGGCTCTTCATGCCGGTCGTTACGGGATCGATGGGGCGCAATTCGCTGGGAACGTCACGCCAGCTGCCGTCGGGGAAACGCACAGAAATCGCCATCGCCTGCCTCCATTCCCCGCCGTCACTCCCCCATAACGCGTTACAAGCCATTGAGTTCATTACGCCTTGTAGGAAAGGGGTGAAGCGCGACTGCGCGCGATGGAAAGCGCGTCAAGCGCGATTTCGCGCCAATATCACATCATGCTATTGATAATATGTCGCATTATCTATACGCCGCGAGCCAATCGAATCACGAATAAGGGGCGTTGGAATGAAGGTAAAATGGATCGCGCTGGGCAGCGCAGCGGGCATGGCGTTGTGCCATACGGTGGCTCATGCCGCGGACGGAGCCGCCGTCGCAGCGGCGGATCAGATGCAGGACAGCATCATCGTCACCGCAGCCACGACCGGCTCGAAGACCGACACCGCGCTGGTCGAACTGCCCCAGCCGATCAAGGTTATTACGTCGGAACAATATCTGTCGCAGGGCGCGATCAGCATCTCCGACACGGTCAAATATGCTGCCGGCGTGCTGGCCAATCCCTACGGCCGCGACACACGGGTGGACGGCTTCAACGTGCGCGGCCTGGACGCGCTCCAGTTCCGCGACGGCATGCGCGACATTTTCAGCTATTATGCCAGCGTCACGTCGGACCCCTATAATTTCTCGCGCGTCGAAATCCTGCGCGGTCCGGCCTCCGTTCTGTTCGGCCAGGGATCGATCGGCGGCCTCGTCAACCTCGTCTCCAAGACGCCGGAGTTCCGCACCGGCAGCGAGCTGAACCTCGTCTATGGCAGCTATGACCGCAAGGAAGTCCTGGGCGACGTCAATGTCGCGCTGGCCGATAACCTGGCGGTCCGCTTCGTCGGCCGCGCTCGCGACGCCGACACCTATGTCGATCATGTGCCCGACGACCGCGTGATGTTTGCGCCGTCGATCCGCTGGCAGCCGACGCCCGACACCGACATCGTGCTGACCGGCCTCTATCAGGAGGACGATAGCGGATCGACCTCGCAATTCCTGCCGATCGTCGGCACCTTCCGCCCCAACACGGTCGCAGGCGAGCAGCTTGGGCGCTACACCTTCGTCGGCAAGGCGGGCTGGGACCGCTATGCCGGTCGCTCGCTGCAGGGCGGCGGCTCCATCACGCACCGCTTTTCCGATGCTATCAAGCTCAGCCTGAAGGCCCGCTATATCGACAGCGACCTGGCATATAACACCCATTATGCCGACAGCTATTCCAATCCGCAGGATCCCTTTTCGGTCTATGGTACGGATGGGCGCACGATCGGCCTGACCGCCAGCGCCAGCGATGCGCGAATGAACGTCTTCTCGACCGACAACAATCTCCAGGTCAATTTCAACACCGGCGCCAATATCGAACACAAGCTGCTTGTTGGCATCGACTATAGCTGGAACAAGGTGGCCAAGCGTACTGTTTACGGCAGCGAAATCGTTGATCTCTACGACATCGACTATGATGCGCTTCAAACCTATGACGCTACCGGTCCGTTCACCGCGGAAACGCAAAAACAGCTTGGAGTTTACGTCCAGGACCAGATCCGTTTCTACGATCGCGTCTCGGTCGTGCTGGGCGCCCGTCGCGACCATGTGACCGGCTCATCGGGTCAAGAGGACAATGCCACCACGTTCCGCGCCGGCATCATCGGCGAAATCGGCGCCGGCCTCTCGCCCTTTTTCAGCTATACCGAAAGCTTCCTGCCGGTTGCGGGTAGAATTCAACTGCCCGGCGGCATTCCGAGCGATGCCTACCGCCCACAGACCGGCACCCAATATGAGGCGGGCGTGAAGTGGCAACCGGCCGCCGGCACGTTGGTCACAGCCACGATGTTCAAGATCAAGGAGCGCAACCGCGTCCTGTATGGCGCCAATGATTCTACCACTCAGTCCGGGGTGCTCAGCACCAAGGGGTTCGAGATCGAGGCCAGCCATACCCTGCCAGGCAATTTCGAACTGCTGGCCAATTATGGCTATTCGAAGCTGAAGTCGGAAACCAACACGAGCCTCGACTATATGCCGCGTCATACGGCGTCGGTCTGGTCGACCAAGACGTTCGGCCTTTCCGGCGAGGCCCAACTGCGTCTGGGCGGCGGCGTCGTATATAGTGGCAAGAGCGTCTCGACCGGTCTTGTCGATCCCTATGGATTCAATGCCGCCATTCCTGTCGGCGCGCTATATACGATCGTCACGCCGTCGCGCACCACGGTCGATGCGCTGGCGGAGATCAACTGGAACAGCTGGCGCCTCGCGCTGAACGCCACCAACCTGCTCAACAACCATTATTATGCGTCCTGCCTGGCGCGGGGCGACTGTTTCGTCGGCGCGCCGCGCAACGTGATGGGCACGGTCGGTTTCCGTTTCTGACGGGATATCAAAGGAGAGAAAGCATGAAGAGATTATCCCTGGCCCTGGTGGCGCTGGTGAGCCTGTCCTGCGTGGCGCAGGCGCATGAAATATGGGTGGAGCGGGACGGCACGGGGCCAGCGCGCATCTATCTGGGCGAACCGGGCGAGGCGCTACCCGAAGGCGGAGATCCCGAGTTCGAGAAGCTGAAGGCGCCCAAACTGATGCCCGCGTCGCAGGCGGCGCAGGTCCGCAAGGCCGGCTATATCGAGGTTGCGGCACCGGCCGGCGACGTGCGCGTCATCGACGACACGGTGTTCGAACCCTGGGGCGAAGAGGGCAAGAAGGAAGGCGTAATCTATTACGCCCGCGCTGGCCGCGCCGAGGCGAAGGCGGGCCTGCCGCTGGAGATCGTGCCGACCGCCGCCCATGCCGACAGCTTCACCTTGCTACGCGAAGGCAAGCCGGTGCCCGCCACCAAGCTGACCGTCATTTCGCCCGACAAATGGACCAAGGCGTTCACGACCGATGCCCAGGGTCGCGTGGCGCTGCCGCTCAAGGACAAGGGGCGCTATATTCTGAGCGCGACGCAGGAGGAAAAGGGTGACTTCAGCCTGGCCAACCGGAAGGTCGCGACCCTCTATCATATGGCGACGCTGACCTTCTTGAACGACTGATCAATATGTGACGGCGCCTGTCATCGATATGACTTGGCGCCGTCAACCAAACCACATTGCGGTGCAACATGATGCGGATAGGCCGCCCCCGACTTCAGGTCCAAGAGGGGGACTATCCAAATGCGTATCACCACCATATTGCTGATGGCGTCGACCGCCATCATCGCCCAATCCGCCTATGCCCAGGACGTTGCGCCCGCCGCGGCCGATGTGGCGGCGGACGCCGGCGCCGACATCATCGTGTTCGGCCGGGGCGAAACCCGTCAGGTGCAGGAAATCTCCGCCAAGGACATCGTCACGCTGACGCCGGGCACCAATCCGCTGAAAGCGATTGAAAAGCTGCCCAGCGTCAATTTCCAGTCGGCCGACCCGTTCGGCAATTATGAATGGTCGCAGCGCGTGACCATCCGCAGCTTCAACCAGAACCAGCTCGGCTTCACCTTCGACGGCATTCCGCTGGGCGACATGAGCTATGGCAACCATAACGGCCTGCACATCACCCGCGCCATCAGCAGCGAGAATATCGGCAGCGTGCGCGTGTCGCAGGGCGCCGGCTCGCTTGGTACGCAGGCCACCGGCAATCTGGGCGGCACGGTCGAAACGTTCTCGATGGACCCCACCGGCGAGTTCGGCGCGCAGGGCAACCTGACCTATGGCAGCGACGACACCTGGCGCGCCTTTGGCCGCGTCAATCTGGGCAGTGCAGACGGCATCCGCGGCTATGTGTCCTATGGCTATGGCTCGACCGACAAATATAAGGGTGAGGGCGTCCAGGACCAGCATATGGGCAACGCCAAGGTCGTGATCCCGGTCGGCGACGCCAAGATTGACGGCTGGCTGAGCTATTCGGACCGGCGCGAGCAGGATTATCAGGACATGTCGATGGGCATGATCCGCCGCCTCGGTTGGGACTGGGACAACACCTATCCCGACTATGCCCGCGCGATCGACTATGCCGACCGCCTGAACGACGTCGACAAGGTCAGCAACAGCGGGGGCTCGCCCTTTCCCGACGGCCTGTACGACTATAGCGGCGCGCCCGTCGCCACCGGCCAGACCTATCCGGGCAATGTCACCAGCGCCGACGACGCTTATTATGACGCCGCCGGCTTGCGCAAGGACTGGCTGGGTGCGGTGGGGCTGACCACGCCGATCGGCGATGCCGCGACCTTCAAGGTCAAGGGCTATTATCACAATAATAGCGGCATGGGCCTGTGGGCGACCCCCTATACGCCAAGCCCCAACGGCGTGCCGATGTCGGTGCGCACCACCGAATATGACATGGACCGGATCGGCGCGTTCGGCAGTGTCGACTACACGCTCGGCATCCAGAATTTCAGCGTCGGCGCCTGGTATGAAAATAACCAGTTCCATCAGGCGCGGCGCTTCTACGCCTTCGCCAGCCGCACCGAGCCGGGCCTGTCGTTCCGCGACTATCCCAAGAACCCGTTCGCGACCCAGTGGGAATTCGACTTCACCACCAATACCTTCCAATATCATGTCCAGGACAAGATCGACCTCGGCATGGTGACGATCAACCTGGGCTGGAAGGGCTTCAAGGTCACCAACAAGGCCGAGGCCATCGTCCAGGCGAGCTTCCCGCAGGGCAAGATCAAGGTCGAGGACTGGTTTCAGCCTCATGCCGGCTTCGCGGTGGAGCTAAGCCCCGAAGCGGAAATCTTCGGTGGCTTCACCCAGGTGACCCGCGCCTTCGCCAGCGCCACGACCACTGGTCCCTTCTCCACCAACCAGGCCGGTTTCGACGCGATCAAGGATGATCTGAAGCCGGAGACGTCGGACACGTTCGAACTGGGCCTGCGCTACAATACGCCGGTCTTCAACGGCACGCTCGGCGCCTATCTGGTCAACTTCAAGAACCGCTTGCTCGCGGTGCAGGTGGGCAGTCCGATCCAGGGTCTGGCCTCCGCCCTCCAGAATGTCGGCGGCGTGCGCGCGGTCGGTGTCGAGGCGGCGGGCGACCTGAAGCTCGGCCATGGCTTCGGCGTCTATGCCAGCTACAGCTACACCGACGCCACCTATCGCGACAATGTGTTCAACAGCAGCGACGGCACGCTGGTCGCCGCGATCAAGGACAAGACCGTGGTCGACAGCCCCAAACATATGCTGCGCGGGGAGGTGAATTACGACCAGGGCCCGATCTTCGGCCGGATCGGCGCCAATTACATGTCGCGCCGCTATTACAGCTACACCAACGACGTGTCGGTCCCCGGCCGGTTGATCGTGGACGCCTCGCTGGGCTATCGCTTCACCGACAAGATCGAATTGCAGCTCAACGCCACCAACCTGTTCGACAAGAAATATGTAGGCACGATCGGGTCGGGCGGCTTCGGCAACAGCGGCGACGCGCAGACTTTGCTGGTCGGCGCGCCGCAGCAATTCTTCATCACCGCCAAGGCGGGGTTCTAAGCACTGGTTCACCCCTCCCCTTCAGGGGAGGGGCCGGGGGTGGGGGATGTCGATCAGGCGCAGCCACAGGGGCAAGCCCCCACCCCAACCTCTCCCCTGAAGGGGCGGGGCTTAGGAAAGACAAACGATCCTCATGAAAAAGACCGCGCTCTTCACCACCGCTCTCGCCATCCTCCTCCCCTCAACGGCGCTGGCGGAACCGCTGCTCCTGATCTCGATCGACGGGTTGCGCCCCGGCGACGTGCTGGAGGCGCAAAAGCGCGGCCTTTCCCTACCCAATCTGCGCCGCTTCCTGACCGAGGGCGCCCATGCGTCGGGCGTCACCGGGGTTGCGCCGACATTGACCTATCCCAGCCACACGACGCTGATGACCGGCGTGTCGCCGGCCAAACATGGCGTCGTCGCCAATAACAGTTTCGATCCGACCGGAATCAACCAGGGCGGCTGGTACTGGTATGCACAGGATATCAAGGTGCCGACCCTGTGGGAGGCGGCCACGAAAGCGGGCCTGTCCACCGGCAATATCCATTGGCCCGTCAGCGTCGCTGCCAAGGGCGTGACCTGGAACCTGCCGCAAATCTGGCGCACCGGCCATGCCGATGATGCCAAGCTTCTGGATGCGCTGGCGACGCCGGGGCTGAAGGCCGATCTGGAGGCGAAGGTCGGCCATCCCTACGCCATGGGCATCGATGAAAGCCTGTCCGGCGACCAGAATAGGGGGCGTTTCGCCACCGCGCTGATCGCCGCGCACAAGCCGGATTTCATGACCGTCTATCTTACTGCGCTCGACCATGAGCAGCATGAAAAGGGGCCGGACACGCCTGCCGCCAAGGCAGTGCTGGAAAAGATCGACGCGATCGTCGGCGACCTCATCGCCGCCGAGCGCAGGGCGCATCCCGATGCGGCGATCGCACTGGTCAGCGACCATGGGTTCGAAGCGACGCACACCGGCCTCAACCTCTTCCGCGCCTTCATCGACGAAGGCCTCATCACGCTGGATAAGGACGGCAAGGTCGCGTCCTGGCAGGCGATGCCCTGGATAGCGGGCGGGTCGGCCGCGATCATGCTCGCGCGGCCGGAGGACGCCGCCATCGCCGACCGCACGAAACAACTGCTCGACCGGCTCGCCGCCAACCCGGCGAACGGCATTGCGGCGGTGCTGGACAAGGCGGCGATCGCCAGGGTCGGCGGCAATCCGCAAGCGGCCTATTATGTCAATCTGAAGCCCGGTTTCGTCACCGACATCTTCCGCGGCGCGGGTGCGCCGCTGGTGGCGCGCACGCCGGTCAAGGGGATGCACGGCTATCTGCCCGGCCCCGCCCATCTGGAGGCGACCTTCATGGCTATGGGCAAAGGCATCGCCGCGGGCAAGGATCTGGGCCGGATCGACATGCGTGCGATCGCGCCGACGCTAGCCACGATCATGGGCGGCACGCTGCCCGATGCGGAAACGCCGCCGATCGACCTGCGGTAACAAAACTGCGCACAAAGCGTCATCGGATTGACCGGTGGCCTTCATGTCGCTGCAACCGCGCCGTAAGCGGCGCGTCATTTGCCGGCTGTAATCTGGCGCAATGACAGCGATACATCCCCGCCAGATCCGCATCCCGGCTGCCGACAAGGCGCGGTTGCATATCCTCTTCCTCGCCAAGCATGCCCGCGCCGGCGGCCGGCCCGATGCGCAGGACGGCAATCATGCCGTCTATCATCATGAGATGCGCACGACGCTGGAGGCGATCGGCCTGCATGTCGATGTCGCCGACAGTTACGACGCGCTGTTCGATCGGCCCGACGCCGACTTCGTCGTCACCCTGCTGAACCGCGGCGGCTTCCAGAATAGCGAGATGCTGGCGCCACTGCTGCTGAGCCGGCACGCCATGCCTCATCTGGGCGCCAGTCCGATCGTGCGCGGCCTGTCCGACGACAAATATCTCAGCAAGCTGATCGCGCGGGCGCGCGGCGTGCCGACGATGAACGCGCAACTCTTCCGCCGCGGCGGCCTGTTCGACGCCCCCGCTTTCCACGCCGACCGGTTGGTGGTGAAGCCTAATGCCTCCTCCGCCTCCTGGGGCGTGAAGATGGTTGATGACTGGGCGGCGGCGCAGGATCATGCCGACAGCCTGTTCGCGCTGGGCCATGACGTCCTGGTGGAACAATGGGCGCCGCTGCTGGACGTTGCGGTGCCGGTGGTCGGCGGCAGCGGCGGCCAGCCCTGGATCTTGCCGCCCATGATGTATGTGCCCGCCGATCCCCATCGCGAGCGCAGCTATGAGGAAAAGCGCGGCCTGATCGACGCGGGCGACGATCCGCTGGTGCTGGTCGAGGACGTGGACCTGCGCGCCCGGCTGGAGGCGATGACCGCCGCGCTGCTGCCCGAACTCTGGCCGTTCGATTATGGCCGGTTCGAATTTCGTTACGACCCGGCGAGTGGGCAATTGCTGTTCATGGAAGTGAACCTGTCATGCAACCTGTGGTCGAAAAAGACGATCTCGCGCTCCGCCGCCTCGATCGGCGTCGATCATGCGGCGCTGGTCGAAACGATCGTCGGCCATAGCCTGGCGCGGCAGGGGTTGCTGAGCGACGCCATCGTGCGGGTGGCGGCATGAGGACCGGCGGCACGACGGCGATCCTGCTCGCCGGGCGGCGCGATGGCACGACCGATCCGCTGGCGCAGGCGGCCGGTGTCACCCATAAATGCCTGGTGCCGGTCGCGGGCCAGCCGATGCTGCTCCATGTGATCGAGGCGCTGGTCGCCAATCGCCGGATCGGGCAAGTGCGCGTGGTGATCGAAGATCCGGCGTTGCTGGCCGGCCTGCCGCCGATCCGCGGCTTGCTGCATAGCGGCCGGGTGGTTGGCGTGGCAGCGCAGCCCAATCTGGTCGATAGCGTGCTGGCGGGTGCGGACGGCGCGGCCTTCCCGCTGCTCATCACTACCGCCGACAATGTGATGCTGACGCCGGAGGCGGTGGACGAGATGCTGGATGGGTGCGCGGCGCAGGGGTCGGACGCCGCCGTCGCCTTCACCCGCCGTACCTCCGTCCTGGCCGCCCATCCGCAAGGGCAGCGCAAATTCTACAATTTTGCCGATGACAGCTATTCCAACTGCAACACTTACTGGTTGCGGGACCGCGCCGCATTGAAAGCGGCGGAGACGTTCCGGTCGGGCGGCCAGTTCGTGAAGCATCCCGCGCGCATCATCGGCGCCTTCGGCCTGCTTAACCTCCTCCGCTTCCGTTTCGGCATCGGCACGCTGGACCAGGCCTTCGCCCGCTTTTCGCGCCGCTTCCGTCTGACCATCAGCCCTGTGATCCTGACCGATGGCGCTGTGGCGATCGACGTCGACCATGCGCGTTCGCACGCCGTGGCGGAACAGATGCTGGCCGGGCGCAGCACGCTGGCCGTGGCGGCGGAGTAAGGCTTGCTCACGCTCCGGGCGCTGCCGGTCCGGCGGGACGGCGGCAACAGCCTGATCGCCGCCTATCATGATGGGCTGGCGCGCCACTGGTCGCCGGCGCGGCGGCTGGCGGGGTACGGCCTGTCGGCGATCGGTTGCGGCGGCTGGTCGCCCGCCGAGCGGCTTTATCTGGGCGAAGCCGTACGGATGCAGGGCCTGAGCATGAAGGATCGCAAGGGCCTGCATCGCCTGCTCAACCCCGGCGCCTTCCCGCTGTCAAATAACATATTGAAAAATAAGCAATTATTTGCAATAATGGCCGCCGGCCTGCCGCTGCCGGATGCCTGTGATCCCGATGCGACGGATCTCGAAGCCTGGCTGGTCGGGCAAGACGACGTCATCGCAAAGCCCAGCTATCGTTCCAAGGGGCAGGGGGTGGCGCGTTTCGTCCGCCACGGCGACGGTTGGCGCAACGGCGATTCGGCCCTCACAACTGTCCAACTCGCTGTTTTGCTGCGCGCACTGTGGCGCAAGGGCGGCGTCATTCAGCAACGCCTGCCGACCCATTCGGCGCTGGCCGATCTCTCGCCGGGGGCGCTGCCGACGTTGCGCATCGTCACCTGCCTGAACGAGTCGGGCGTGCCGGAAATCTGCGACACGGCGCTGCGCCTGTCGGCGGGCGGCCCGCGGCCGGTCGATAATTTCAACGCGGGCAATCTGGTGCTGGCGGTCGATGCGGGGGGGCGTTGCGGCGCGGCCTGGCGCAGCGGCGGCAAGCGTGCGCCGTCCCGCCACAGCCGTCACCCCGTCACCGGCATGGCGATCGAAGGCATGGTGCTGCACGACCATGATGCGGCGTGCGCGCTCGCCCTTCAGGCGCATGAGCGGTTCCGGCAGGGCTTCACCCTGATTGGATGGGACATCGGCCTGACGACGCGAGGACCGGTGCTGATCGAAGGCAACTGGAATCCCGGCACTGACATCGTGCAACTGGTGAACGGCCGGGGCGTGGCGGACAGTCGGCTGGGCGCGCTGTATCGCCACGCGCTCGATCGATTGACGGACGCCGACTGGCGTGCAGCGCGGGCGGTGCAGCGGGACCGGCGGTGAAGATCGCGCTTTATGTCCATGCGCTCGCTGCGACCGGCGTCGTCCGCAACGTGCGCCTGCTGGCCAGTGACTTCCGCGCGCGGGGTCATGACGTGACGCTGGTGACGGCGCTGCCCGGCGGGGAAGGTGTGGCGGGCGTGCCGCATCATGCGCTGCTGGCGGGAGCGGGTGGATCGCGGATGCTGCAGAAATGGCGGGCAATGCCGCGGCTCCAGGCCTATCTGCGCCGGACGCGACCCGATCTACTGCTGTCGGCCGGCAATCACGGCCATTTGACGGCGCTGCTGGGCAGCCGGTGGGTGCCGGGACTGCGACGGATCTATCGGGTCAGCAACGACCTGCGCCGTGCCGCGGCCGGCGCGCCCGGAGGCATGGCCGGGGCGGTGGGGCGATGCCTGATGGTGCGCCTGCTGGCGGCGGATGCCGACCGGCTGGTGCTGGTATCGCCAACGCTGGCAGTCGGCGGCTTCGCCCGCGCGCTTGCCGAAGGCCGGGCGCAGGTGATCGAAAATGCGATCGATCCCGCCATTGCTTGCGCCCGCGCGGCAGGGCCTTCGCCCCATGGCTGTTATGACGGTGGCGTGCCGGTCATCGTCGCGATCGGCCGACTGGCGCCGCAGAAGAATTTCGGCACCCTGCTGGCGGCCTTTGCGGAATTGCGTCGGGCCGGCATAGCGGCACGGCTCGTCATATTGGGCGAAAGCCGCGACCGTTCCCGGCAGGCATTGCGAGACCGTGCCGACGCGCTCGGCGTCGGCACGGACCTGTTGCTGCCCGGCGCGGTCGACAATGTCTTCCCCTGGCTCGCACGCGCCGGGGCCTTCGTGCTGCCGTCCTGGTGGGAGGGATCGGCCAATGTGCTGTTGGAGGCAATGGCGCTGGACGTGCCGGTCGTCGCCTCGCGCAGCGCCGGCAATGCAGCGTCGCTCTTGGGGCAGGGAAGCCATGGGCTGCTGGTCGATCCGTCGGACCCGGCAGCCATGGCGCAGGCGATGGCGCGCCAGATCGATCCGGGGCGCGCCGTGCGGCCGGGCGATCGGATCGAAGCCTATCGGCTGGACGCGATGCTGGAACGGTGGGCCGGGCTGCTTGCGTCCGTCGCGCCGTCCCGTAAGACAGGCTGACCGTTTTTCTTCGACGCAGCCCGATAACTGGATTCATGCCGATGAACCCGTCCGCCAGTCCCGAACTCCATCCCATCACCCATGCGCGGTTCCTTGCCGACGTGGCGTTGCTCGGCCGCCGGATCGAGGCGGATGCATGGATGCCCGATATCCTTGTCGGAATCGGGCGGGGCGGCCTCGTTCCGGCGGTCTATCTGTCGCATCGTCTGAACCGACCGATGCTGTCGATCGACTATAGCAGCAACCTGCTCGCCCTCGCCGACCCCGCGCTCGCCGGCATCGCGGCCAAAAGCGCGGCCGGTGTCCGCTGCCTGCTCATCGACGACATCAACGACAGCGGCGGGACGATCGGCCAGCTTCGCCGCCTTCTGCGCGACCAGGGCAGTGATCTGCGTCATGTGCGCTTTGCGGTGTTGCTCAATAATGACAGTTCCGGCGAGACGGTCGATTATTGCGCGGATAATATCGACCGCAAAATCGACAAGCGCTGGTTCGTCTTTCCCTGGGAAGCACTTGCGGCGGAAGAGGCGATCGTGGAGGAAGCGCTGTCCTTGCCAGATCGACTGGCCTGAACCAACTCGTCGGGATGACAGGATAAAGATCAAGGCCGGGATAGGGGTAACGATATCGAGATGGTTGACGGCAAATTTATTTGGCAGACCATCCTATCGCATTGAATTGATCGGGCGTTCATTTCGTCGAACATTACAATCTATGTAAGTTGCCTGCGCACCCGTTCTCGGGCATGTTGAGAATCGCCAGATGGCCGCAAAACTTTTGTTGAGTATTGCGGAGATTTGGAGGGGGTATACGCGCGGCCGGGGCACTGTGCTTTGTTACATCGCAGGATAGGAAGAGGGGGGGCAGACCTCCGCGCCGCCGGGTGCGCCGCAATCGCGTTCGGCATGGCCTTGTGCATTCAGGGCCAGGATGCGCACGCCGCCAATGCGACGCGCAAGCTCCTTCAGGCGCCCAATCCCCGGCCCTTCAGCGCGCCGACAGAATCTGACCCGCTGCTCGAACTGGCTAAACCGGCCGTCGCCGACCCGCTGTTCCGATCGGAAATCGAAACGGCCATCCGTAACAATCCGCTGCTCGACGAAGCGCGGGCGAGTGAACGTGAGGCACGCGCGGCGCGGACACAGGCCCGATCGCTGCTCTTTCCTTCGATAGACCTGTCGATTGATGCCAATCGATCGGTCGCCCGCAATTTCTCCAACGATCCCGGTAACATCATCGAACGGTCGCGACCCGAAGGACGGACCGACGCGACGGCCTCCGTGCGACAGCGGTTGCTCGATTTCGGCGCCGCTTCGAACCGGATCGACGCGGGCAACGCGCGCGTGGATGCAGCGCAGCAGGGCATATTGGGCTATGGCGAGGAAGTGGGGCTGCGAACCATCACCGCCTGGTATTCGGTGTTCTCGCAGCGGTTGATGGCGCAGGCAGCACAGGAATATATAGTGCGCCAGCTGCAGTTGCGCGAGGGTTTGCAACGCCGCATCGATCAGGGCTTTTCGGCACAGGGCGATCTGCCGCGGGTCGACAGTTCGATCGCCAATGTCCGGTCCCGGCTTGCCGGCATCCGTCGTGACCTGGCGGGTGCGGAGGCGCAATATCGTGCGCTGACCGGCCACGAGCCGCCGCCTGCGCTGACCCGAGCCGTCCTGCCGCCCGAAGCGGTCGATGACATGGAAATGCTGGATGCGATCGTGCTGCGATCGCCGGTTGTCCGCAAGGCGGAGGCGGAGGCGCGGGCAGCGCGGCAGGAAGCGCGTGCGACCCGATCGGAGAGATTGCCTACCATCGCCGCAGGCGTGGATGCGGGGCGCTACGGCGTGTTCGAAAGCCCCGGCGACTATGATGTGCGCGGCCGCATCATCGTGCGAGCGCAGCTTGGCGCCGGTTTCAACGCCAAGGCCGACCAGGCGACCGCGCGTGCGGACGCTGCGGACGCCTATGCCGACCGCGTCCGGCAGGAAGCGGTGCGTGACGCACAGATCGCGCTCACCGATATCAGGGCGCTGGACGATCAACTCGCCGCGGCGGAGGCGAGCTATATCGCCAATCGCAATACCCGCGACGTCATCGCCACGCGCTTCGAAGCCTCACAGGGTACGCTTTACGACCTGCTCTATGTCGAGGACAACTACTTCTATTCCATTGCAAGCTATGTGCAGACCCTGGCCGAACGGGATGTGTCGCGCTTTGCCCTGCTGGGCCGGACAGGGCGATTATTGCCCAGCCTCTCGATCGCAGTCACTCCTTCGGACCGGATGGAAACGCCATGACCGACCAGCCCCTGATCGCCGCCGCCCGGCAACGCTTCGCACCCTGGCTGATCGAACCCATGCTGCGCAATCGCGGCACCTACATCAAGGTCGCGGCCGCCGCTGCCATGATCAATCTGTTTGCGATGGTCTCTTCCCTGTTCACGATGACCGTCTATGATCGGGTCATACCCAATGATGCGTCCTCCTCGCTGGTGGGACTGAGCATCGGGCTTGCCATCGTGGTCATATTCGATTTCGTGTTGCGGCTGCTGCGCGTCTATTTCGTCGACATCGCCGGTGCCAATATCGACTATGAGGTGGGCGATACGCTGTTCGCCAAGCTGCTGTCGATGCGACTCGACCGCCGCCCCGGGTCCACCGGCACGCTCACCGGCCTGATGCGTGAACTGGAGACTCTGCGGGACTTCTTCGCGTCCGCCACGCTGACGGCGATCATCGACGTGCCCTTCATCATCATCACGCTGGCGGTCATGGCGATGCTGGGCGGGATATTGGTGCTGCCGCCGCTGGCGATGATCCCCGTCGTGGTCGTCGCCGGCTTGATAACCAACCCGGCGCTCGACCGCTTGTCGGCGGCCAGTCTGGGCGACGGATTGCGCAAACAGTCGGTGCTGGTGGAAACCGTCGGCAGCCTGGAAACGGTGAAGGCGATCGGCGCGGGCGGGATGCTGGGCGCGCGGTGGCGGTCGGCGCTCAAAAGCCATGCGCAAAGTTCGCTGAGCCAGCGACTGACGGCATCGATCGCGATGACGGTGGCCAATAGCGCGAACATCATCGCCTATTGCGGCATCATCATTCTGGGCGTGGGGCTGATCCGCGACAATAGCATCACGACCGGTGCGCTGCTGGCCTGCTCCATCCTGTGCGGACGCGCGATCGCTCCGCTCGCGCAGATCGCCAACCTGCTGGCGCGCCTGTCCGCCACCCGCATCGCCTGCCGCCAGATCAACACCTTGATGGACACGCCCAGCGAAGGGCCGGCGGGCGAGCCGCTGCAACCCGCGCAGCTGCTGGGTGCGATCGAGTTGCGCAATGTCGCCTTCCGCTACCCGCGCGCCGCCGAAAAGGCGCTGGATCAGATCAGCCTGTCTATCGCGCCGGGCGAGCGCGTCGGTTTTCTGGGCCGCGTGGGGTCGGGCAAGTCGACCCTGGCGCGGCTGATCCTGGGCCTGTACGAACCACAGGAGGGCGTGGTCATGATTGACGGCACCGACGTGCGTCAGTTCGATCCCGGTCGATTGCGCCGGTTCATCGGCGCTGCGATGCAGGATAATGTGCTGATCGCCGGATCGGTGCGGGACAATATCTGTCTCGACCGTACGGATATCGACCATGACGAGATGATCCGCGTCGCGTCGCTGAGCGGCACCCATGGTTTCATGGGCAAGATCGTCAATGGCTATGACCTGAAGCTGACGGATCGCGGCGAAGGCCTGTCGGGCGGGCAACGGCAGTCCATTTCGCTGGCGCGCGCCCTGGCAGGACGACCGCCCATCATGGTCTTCGACGAGCCAAGCAGCGCGATGGACATCCAGACCGAAACCGACCTGATCGACCGCCTGCAACCGGAAGTGGAGGGGCGCACCATATTGCTGATCACCCATCGGCCCTCGCTGCTACGGCTGGTCGATCGGATCGTCGTGATGGAACAGGGGCGGATCGCCGCCGACGGGCCGCGCGATGTCATCCTGCAGCGGCTGACGCGGGGCAAGGCGGCATGAGCGGCGAGGCGCAATTGCCGGGTGACGCGCATATCCGGCCCGCCGTCCCCGCGAACATCTTTTTATGGGCGATCGCGGCTTTCCTGCTGATCTTCCTGCTATGGGCGGGATTGACCGAAATCGACCGGACCGTGCGCGCCAATGGCCGGGTCATTCCCAGTTCGCAGTTGCAGGTGATTTCCAACCTGGAAGGCGGCGTGGTGGACACGATCCTCGTGCGGACCGGACAGGACGTGAAAGCTGGCGCCCCTTTGATTCGCCTCAGCCCGATCCAGCCTGGCGCCGAGTTGGCGAGCAATCGGGCCAGCGGCGATGCGTTGAGCCTGAAGATATTGCGGCTGGAGGCGGAGATTTCGGGGCGCAACCCGGTCTTTCCGGCCGCCCGCAATGCCAGCATGGCCAGCCAGATCGCGGTGGAGCAGAGCCTGTATCGCGCGCGCATGGCCGAATTGGCCAGCCTGGCCAATGTCGGGTCCGCCCGCGTCACCCAGGCACAACGCGGGATCGGTGAGGCCGCTGCGGTTCAGGCCGCCCGCATTTCCGCGCGCGATACGGCGCGTACCGACCTCGACCTGATGCGTCCGCTGGTGCGCGAAGGGATAGAGCCACGCCGGTCGCTGCTACAGGCGGAAAATGCCTATAGCGTCGCGACCAGCGAAGCGGCCGGGTCCGGGGCCGCGCTCAGCCGCGCCCATTATATCCTGGCGGAGGCGCAGGCCAGCGCGATGCAGCAGAGGCGCGACTGGATCGCGCGTGCGGGGGATGAACTCACTGCCGCGCGCGCCGAAATGTCCGTGCGCGACGCGACGATGCCGGCCTATGAATATAAGCTCGACCGCACCATCGTGCGCGCGCCGCTGGACGGCCGCGTCAACCGCGTCTTCGTGACGACGGTGGGCGGCAGCGTGCGTGCGGGCGATCCTTTGCTGGAAATGGTGCCGGCGCGCGACAACCTGCTGGTCGAGGCGATGGTGGCCGCCAAGGATATCGCATCGGTCCGGCTGGGCCAGCGGGCCAAGGTCGAAATATCGGCCTATGACAGCGCGATCTATGGGTCGATGCAGGGACAGGTCGTCGCCCTTTCTCCCGATGCGGTTGTGAATGAACGGACCGGCGAGAGCCATTATCTGGTCCGGGTGCGCACGAGTAGCGATGCCATCCTGGACAAGGAAGGACATCGGCTTCGCATCGGGCCGGGCATGGGGGCCAATGTCAGCTTGCTTGGCGATAAGCGCACGATACTGGCCTATATTCTGACCCCGCTGACGCGCCTCAAGGAAACGGCCTTCCGCGAATGAGCGGGCTTCCTGGCGATCCAGCGGCGGAGACACAGGTGCCGGTCTATCATATATCCATCGCATGATTCGCCGCTTGTTACCCGTGGATTGGCCATTCGCTGACCGGTTCGGCCTCATCACCCGTGCTTTCTCATGGCGCATTCCTTTCGCGCGATAGCAGTGATTGCCGCGGATGACGTTCCGCCCTGATCTTACCGCCGCAACATCGCCAATTGGGTTCGATCCAAAAAAAAAGGGCCACCCGACAGGATCGGGTGGCCCTATTCACAATATCTGGGTCACGTTTACACGATGACGAATTCGGACGCGACCATGCTCAATCCCGTGCCGATCGTCGCGAATTGAACCGCCGCGATCGCTCCGGTGCCATCCGCGTCGAACAACAGCGCGCCGGTTGCACTGTTGTAGATGATCCGGTCCGCAGCATCATTGGCGGCCGATCCGATCTGGAACTGAGCAGCCGACAGCGTACCCAGCGCCAACCCGGTAAATATGGCGTCGTCCAACTGGATCGTATCATCGGCCACGACATAGCTGGCCATCGTATCGACATTGCCGCCGCCCAACGTGGAGTTGAACAGGAAGATGTCGGCGCCGGTGCCGCCCATCAGCGTGTCCGCACCAAGTCCGCCGTTGAGCACATCGTTGCCGCCAAGGCCGCTCAAAATGTTATTGCCGCTATTGCCGGTAATGGTCTGGCCCAGGTCATTGCCGGTGGCGTTGATGTTGGCCGCCCCGGTCAGGATCAGTTTTTCAATGTGGCGACCGGCCAGCGAATAGGTAACCGACGAGAAAATCTGGTCGTCCGTACCGCCGGACGAGAAGCTTTCCACGACATTATCGCCGACATTGTCGACATAATAGATGTCGCTGGACGTGCCACCGTCCATGGTGTCGGCGCCAGCGCCACCGTTGATGGTGTCGCTGCCCGACCCGCCAGTAATCACATTGGCGGCGCCATTGCCGGTCAATATGTCATTGAAGGTTGTGCCGGACAGGTTTTCGATACCGACCAGCGTGTCGGTGCCGGCGTTTACCGTATTCTGCGCACCGGCGATCGCCAGACTGACGGTCACGCCGGCTGCCGCACCGGCATAGTTGGCGGTGTCGACACCTGCGCCGCCGTCGATCATATCGTTACCCAGGCCGCCGTTGAGTATGTCGTTGCCGCCAAGGCCGCTCAAGCTGTTATTGCCGCTGTTGCCGGTAATGGTCTGGGCTAGGTCATTGCCAGTGCCGTCGATGTTGGCCGATCCGAGCAGGGTCAGTCGTTCGATATGGCGCCCGGCCAGCGAATAGGTCACTGACGAGAAGATTTGATCGTCCGTGCCGCCGGAGGAGAAGCTTTCCACGACATTGTCGCCGACATTATCGACATAATAGAGGTCGTTGGATGTGCCGCCATCCATGATGTCTGCGCCCGCGCCGCCGTCGAGGATGTCGAGGCCAGCGCCACCGATCAACACATTGGCGCCGCCATTGCCGATCAGCCCGTCATCAAAGGATGTTCCGGTCAGGTTTTCGATGCCGACCAGCGTATCGGTGCCGGCGCTGACCGTATCCTGCGCGCCCGCGATCGCTAGGCTGACGATCACTCCCTCTGCTATGCCGGCATAGGAAGCGGTGTCGTTGCCGGCGCCGCCGTCTATCATATCGTTGCCCAGGCCGCCGTTGAGCACGTCTTTGCCGCCAAGGCCGCTCAGGCTGTTATTGCCGCTGTTGCCGGTGATCGTCTGGGCCAGGTCATTGCCGGTGGCGTTGATGTTGGCCGATCCCGTCAAGGTCAGTTTTTCGATATGGCGCCCCGACAGCGAATAGGTCACGGACGAGAAAATCTGATCGTCCGTGCCGCCGGTGGAGAAGCTTTCCACGACATTGTCGCCGACATTGTCGACATAATAGATGTCGCTGGACGTGCCGCCATCCATGGTGTCGGCGCCAGCACCGCCATCAAGCGTATCGCTGCCAGCACCGCCGGTAAGCACATTGGCGCCGCCATTGCCGGTGAGCACGTCGTTGAAGGATGTGCCGGCCAGATTTTCGATACCGACCAGCGTGTCTGTGCCGGCGCCGATCGTGTTCTGCGCGCCTGCGATCGCGAGGCTGACGGTTACGCCGGCAGCCATGCCGGCATAGGTGACAGTGTCGACATCCGCACCGCCATCAAGCGTATCATCGCCCAGGCCGCCATTCAGCCGGTCGTTACCCGTCCCGCCTTGCAGCACATCATTGCCGTCCAGACCATTCAGCGTATCGGTACCGGCATTGCCGATCAGCCGATTGGCCTCCGCCGAACCGGTCAGCGTATCGTTGCCCGACCCGGTCGTCGCATTTTCCACGCTGGCGAGCGCGATCAGGCCAGAACCGCCGCTGATCGCGAATTCGCCGTCGGAAAGATTGACCACATAGTCGGAGGACAGCGCGGAGCCGTCGATCGTATCGACGCCGGCGCCGCCAGAGAACAACTCTCCATAGCCGCCATTCCAGCCAGCAATGACCTTGTAGATATCGTCGCCCGCTTCGCCATAGGCAGTGTCGACGCCCGATCCGCCATCGAATATGTCATTGCCGGTGCCGCCGATCATCTGGTCGTCGCCGCTGCCACCACTGATGGTGTCGTTGCCGGCGCCCCCGCTGAGGACGTCGTCGCCGCCATTGCCGTTCAGCACATTATTGGCGCTGTTGCCGGTCAGGGTGTCGGCGAGTTGGGTGCCGTCGACATCCTCGACCCCGGTGATGGTGTAGGGGCCGCCGAAGCTCGGATTGAAGTCCCAACTTCCCGCTGCCAGATCTACCGTGGCGCCATAGGTCGCAGTATAGTCACTCAGGTCGAGCCGATCCGTGCCGCTGCCGCCGTCGACATTGTCGCCAAACTCGCCCTGCAGCACCTGGAAGACATCGTTGCCCGCTTCACCATAGACAAAATCGGTCCCGAAGCCGCCCTGGATGATGTCGTTGCCGTCACCGCCATAGATGGTGTCCTGACCGATGCCGCCCTTCAGCGTGTCGTTACCGCCATTGCCGTCGATGACATTGTTGTTGCCGTCGCCGATGATGGTGTCGGCAAGCTGGGTGCCGTCGACATTTTCGACCCCGGTGATGGTGTAGGGGCCGCCGAAGCTGGGATTGAAGTCCCAGGTGCCAGCGCTGAGATCAACGGTTGCCCCATAAGTGGCGGTGTAATCGCTCAGGTCGAGCCGGTCGGTGCCGATGCCCCCGTTGATATTGTCGCCAAACTCGCCCTGCAGCACCTGGAAGACGTCGTCGCCAGCCTCGCCATAAACGGTGTCGGCCCCGAAGCCGCCCTGGATGATGTCGTTGCCGTCACCGCCATAGATGGTGTCCTGACCGATGCCGCCCTTCAGCGTGTCGTTACCGCCATTGCCATTGAGGACATTGTTGTTGCTGTCGCCGGTGATGGTGTCGGCAAGCTGGGTGCCGTCGACATTTTCAACCCCGGTAATGGTGTAGGGGCCGCCGAAGCTGGGATTGAAGTCCCAGGTGCCAGCGCTGAGATCGACGGTTGCGCCGTAGGTTGTGGTATAGTTGCTGAGATCCAGTCGATCCGTGCCGATACCACCATCGATATTGTCGCCAAATTCGCCTTGCAGTACCTGGAAGACGTCGTCGCCAGCCTCGCCATAGACGAAGTCTGCATTGAAGCCGCCCTGGATGACGTCGTTGCCGTCACCGCCATAGATGGTGTCGGTGCCACCGCCGCCCTTGAGCAGGTTGCCTACGGCATTGCCGGTAATCGTGTCGCCGCCCGACCCGCCCGTGGCGTTCTCGATCAGCGAAGCGTTGCTGCCACCGAAGGTGAGGGCGTTGAAGATGTTGCCGCGGGCGTAATTGCCTCCGCCCAGATAGGCCTGCTGCGTTCCGCTGAACAGCGAATAGCCGCCGGGCGTCAGATCGATGGTGACGCCGCTGCTATAGGCCGACAGGTCATATGTATCGACGCCGCCGCCGTCCCAGATGGTTGCGAAAATACGGTTGTCGCCGGGCTGGATGGCGATGTCGCCATTGATATAGGTGATGCCGGTAGACGGATTCCAACTATAGGTCGTGTTTTCCGCATGAACCGTATAATCCGCACCATACATTGTCTGGAGCGCGGCGATGTCGAGCATCATATATGTTTGCGGCGCGCCGAACTCTTCATAGCTGTACCCGCTGAGCGGCGCCCCGACATAGCTGCGATAGGTCATGACCGAAAATTCGATCGAGTCCCAGGCGGTAGGGAGCGCCACGTTGCTGACGCCGCCCGTTTCCTGCCCATGTTTCAGGCCGAGCGAATGGCCTAGTTCATGGAGCATCGTATGCCAGGCATAGTTGCCTGCCACGGGGTTCTTCAGGGAATTGGACGTGCCGTCATAGGCGTTGCCGAAGAAGGTATCGCCGCCATAGATGTTGTTGGCCGGATAATAGGCATAGGCGGTCGGCGCATCGCTGGAATTGGCGCCGCGGATGGTGGCGGTGCCGAGCCCTGCACCGGCATAGTCGATGGTCAGGTTAGTGAATCCCTCGATCGAAAAGCCGTAGGCGCCGGCAAGCTGGGTATAGGTCGCCGCGTTGAGCGCGGAATGCATCGCCAGCAATTGCTGCGCCGTGAATTGGGAAAAGCCCTCATTCTGCGCGCTGGTGCCGTCGCCGTCGCTATCGGAAAAATAGCCAGACTGATAGTCGGCTGTCGAGTCCACGTCCGAATAGGTGATGCCTCCGGACCAGGCGACTCCGCGCAGGATGCCATCAATGCGGGCGTCGCCCGTGGCGCCCACCGTTACCGTCGTGGAAGCACTGCCATTTTCCGCCAGATCACCGGAACTGGGCGTGGTGGCAGGGGGTGTCGGTGCATCCATCGGATAGAGCAGCCGGACTTCGCTGCGCACCTGCGCTTCGCGCGCCAGCGACCATGTGCCGGTAAATTCCGGCCTCGATCCGCTAGCATCCGAAGTCGAGGGAAGGGAATAATCGGGAGTTAACTTGACCTTGACGGGCCCAGAGCCAGTGACCTTGAACATACATCCTCCTAAAGAGAAGAGAGGCTGACACGTTCACTGTGTCGATTGGCGACCGTTTGTTGCGGGCTTTAATGGCACTATTCACTGTTCATGCCAAGCTTTACATTTGTCCTGTAAATCAACGGCATAGTCATCATCGAAAAATAGACTATTGTATTGTTTGGGTTTTTGGAAAAGCGACTCTGCGCAAAATCAGGATGGTGGATCGCATTTGCGCGAGGCGCCATTCAGACAAGGTGTCGGATCGAGGCGGCGCGGTGCTTTTGCATTCAGAGTTGCGGCGCGTCGCTTGGCTTCGCGAGCAAGAGAGTGGCCGGGATGGCGTTGCGCGAACATGTCATAGGCCGACGCCGAATCCTTTTGTTCTACCGCTGTAAATTCGGACCGGATCGCGGCTTCGGGATCGGGGGGAGGCGTCATGATGCCGCCAGTGCCGGGCAGCCTGCGAACTTTTGTCGGCGGAGGCGTGCCGTCTGCTGGCGCATCGTCCATTCCGCCGCCTGCAAGCAAACCGAGGCATATCAAAAACGCAGGATTCGTCATGAGTCCCTCACCATTGGTGTTGATGCAGGATATCGGCCGCTCCGGTTCGTCGACATACGCATATGGAAACTGGCTATAGGGCGCGTCAGCCGCGACCTTATCATGCGTGAGGAGTTCCGACAATGCGGCTGGCCTGATGCCGGCCTACCATCGTCGGGGCTTCGGCCGACGGCACATCCCGTCGTTGCGCATCCGAATGGATCGCCGCGCGTTGTGTCCGATATGACCGATAGTTTCGCGATATTGCCCCATTTGCTCGCGCTTTCGATCGCCTATGGACTGGCCCTGCCGATCGGCTGGAATCGGGAGCAGGCGGAACGCAGCGCGGGCATCAGGACGTTTCCGTTGGTCGCGGTCGCAAGCTGTGGCTTCGTACAGGCGGTCGAGACGATGATGGCGCATGATCCTGCCGCCATCGCCCGCGTATTGGAAGGCGTGATCGCTGGTATCGGCTTCCTGGGCGGGGGCGCCATTCTGCAGCAGAAGAACAGCGTTCGGGGAACGGCGACGGCGGCCAGCCTGTGGGTGACCGGGGCGGTCGGCGTGGCCGCGGGATTGGGCAGCTATGACGTCGCCGTCGTGCTGACCGCGTTCACCTTATTGACCTTCTGGGTGCTGGCGCCGCTCAAGCCGGCGGAGAATGAGCGCGACGAGGACGACGCAGGCTGACGATCAAAGGGAGCGGCGGCGGGCGAGGAAGAAGGTCGCCATCGCTCGCGATGCGTCCGGGCCTTTGGGGTCGGTGTGGCTGCCGCCTGCGTAGCCGCCTGACCAGGCATGGCCGCTGCCATGCACCGTCCATTCCTCCAGCATGACCGGCCCGCGACCATAGCGATAGAAGCTGCGGGTGAAGGCCCGTCCGCCCGGTGCGACGCCCGCTTCCGACTGGACGCTGAGTGCGCGCGTGCTCGACCGCTGCAACTGGCTGACGAAGCCGCTGGCGTTGGATGGGTGGACCACCCGGTCGCTGTCGCCGTGGAACAGGATCATCGGCAGCGGCGGCGTGGTCTTGCCGATGGGTGGAACGGCCTGCCCTCGCATCGCCGCCAACGCTTCGCCGACCGAGCCGATCGCGCCCATCGGCACGCCCGAATGGACGCCGACCGCGACATAGAGCTGGGGATAGGCGGCAGCAATGATCGCGGCCGCTGCTCCGCCGGCGGATATGCCCGCAATGTAGACGCGCCCGGCATGGCCTCTGCACCGGTCCAGGATATGGCGGGTCATGCCGGCGATGACGGCAGCCTCGCCGCTGCCGCGCTTCTGGTGCGACGGGCTGTGCCAGTTCCAGCAACGATTGGGGTTGGCGCGCGGCGATTGTTCGGGATAGAGGACGAGGAAGCCCAGTTCGTCGCCCAGTCGGTTCATCGCCGTGCCGGTCGCAAAATCGGCGGCCGACTGGGTGCAGCCGTGCAGCATGACGATCAGCGGCAGGCGGCGGCGCGTGGAGCCGACTGGCGTGTAGAGGCGATAGCGGAGCGACCCCTGCGCGCAGCTATAATCGCTTTCGATGAAGCTGCCGGGTGCGGGCCGCACGACGCGATCGACCTTTTTGGCCGCGCTTTTGCCTTTGGTCACCCGCGGCGGCTTTGGCAGCGTAGGCATCAGCGCGCGTTGCCACAACAAGGCGGCGGACAGCGGACGACCCTTGCGCGCCATGCGGGCTGCCTTGAGCACGGTCGGGAAAGGGTTCTTCACGGGCGCTCCGCGGCCGCACCATGCCGGTCGGCGTGCTGTCGGCATGACATGGGGTTCGGCATCGTGATGTCTTGCTCCCTCTTGCTGCTGTTTTTGTGATGGATGGCACCGTCGGCTGTGCCGATCCGTGCGGTGCTATAATCCCCCGGCAGCGGCATTCGATCCATAGCCTGTCCGGGCGGCGGCGGTTTGCGCGGCCCGTGCCAGCCGCTGCGCCCAGAGATGCTGGCCAGCAGCGTCGCCGATCAGATTCTGGCGTACCTCCATTTCAGCATAAGGAAGGTCGTGCGCGAAGGCGTGACGGGGGACGGTGTGGTCGGTGGCGTCCATCCGATAGGGTTGGTTGTCGCCGACGGCCAGCGCGGCGTCAGTGCGCAGCGCGTTGAGCATCGCCTGCGCGAAATCCGTGCGGCCTAGCCAGTGCAGCACGCCGACTTCCCATGGGCGGGCGACGCCGTCCATCACCGGGGTGAAACTGTGCAGCGATAGCAGGATGGTGGCGCGCCCCGCTGCCTGCCGCGCGGCGATGGTCGCGGTTATGGCCGCCTGATAGGGGGCATGGATCGCCGCGACGCGCGCGGCGCGGGCGGTGGCGTCCAGCCCTTCATTGCCGCTGATCCGGCTGCCGTCCGACACGGCTGGTATCGCCGCCAATTGTTCCGGGTCGCGATTGCAGTCGATGACGAGGCGCGAATAATATTGATGCAGGAACGGCGCGTCGAGCAGTGTGGCGAGGGCATGGCCGAGGCCATGGACGCCGATGTCGATGGCGATGTGGCGGCCGCGATCCGCGGCGGCGAGGCCGAGGTCGCCGAGCGCAGCCGGCACTCCCGATCCGGCATGGTCGCCGATCAGCAGGAACGGCGAGGGGCCTGCTGCGTTGAACAGCCCGACCGGCGCCGGATCGTCCGCACCCAACAACCCATCCGCCGTGCGCCCGGCCATCAGGACTTTCTCCCATGCCGTTGCTGACGATCCATCATGTGACCAGCTATCGCTATCAGCAGCCGGTGTCGCTGGGTGAACATCGCATCATGATGCGCCCGCGCGAGGCGTTTGACCAGCGGTTGCTGTCCGCCCGGCTCGACATCGATCCGGAGCCGAGCGAACTGCGCTGGCTGCACGACGTGTTCGGCAATTCGGTGGCGATCGCATCGTTCAAGCGGCGGGCCTCGCATCTGGTGGTGACGAGCGAGGCGACGCTGGAACATGCGCCGCTGGCGCAAAGGCAGGTGGATGTGGAGCCTTATGCCCGGCTGTTCCCCTTCACCTACGCCTCGGAAGACATGCCCGACCTGCTGCGGTCGATCGAGCGGCAATATTATGATCCTGAACGGATCGTCGACAATTGGGCGCGCGCCTTCGTCAGCAATCATGGCGATACCGGCACGGTCGACCTGCTGACCCGAATGGCGACCGGCATTCAATGCGACTTCACCTATGTCCCGCGCCACGAGAAGGGCACCCAGTCGCCGATCGAGACGTTGCGCAAGCGACAGGGCACTTGCCGCGACTTCGCAGTGCTGATGATCGAGGCGGTGCGGGCGCTGGGTTTCGCCGCGCGCTTCGTGTCGGGCTATGTGTACAACCCGTCGCGCGCAGAAGATGTCGTGGGCGGCGGCAATACCCATGCCTGGGTGCGCATTTTCCTTCCCGGATCGGGCTGGGTCGAATTCGATCCCACCAACGGTATCATCGGCAATCGTGGGCTGATCCGCGTCGCTGTCGCGCGCGATCCTTATCAGGCGCTACCCTTGTCGGGCACATGGTTCGGCCTGCCGGCCAGCTTCCTGGGGATGGACGTCACCGTCGATGTACGGCGCGCCGATCCCCGCAAATTTCCCGTGTCAGACCATGGGGCCATCAACAGCCGAGCCATCGGCGCTTCAGGAAAGTCACCTTAAGATGCTGATCCGATGCGGATATGACATAAGATTCGAGACCGACAACAGGACCGCGATGATGGCGATGCTGAGCCTGCATCCATCGCGCCATCACGACCTGCGCACGCCGCAGAGGCTGATGGCGGCTCCCGACATCCCGCTCTATCATTTCGAGGACGGGTTCGGGAACGTCGCGACCCGCCTGACCATCCCCGCAGGTGGCGTTACCCTGTCCTGTGACTTCGTGATCGAGGATAGCGGATTGCCTGATGCGCAAGCGCCCGACGGGCCACAGATGGCGGTCGAGGATCTGCCCGATGCGGTCATGCCCTTCCTGCTGGGCAGCCGCTATTGTGAGACGGATAGGCTGATGGCGGTCGCCTGGGCGAATTTTGCGCATTATGGATCGGCGCGGGCGCGGGTGGATGCCATCGTGGATTTCGTCCACAACCATATCGAGTTCGGTTATCATCATGCGCGGCCGGACAAAACTGCCTGGAACGCCTATCAGGAACGGCAGGGCGTGTGCCGCGATTTCGCCCATCTCGCCGTCACCCTTTGCCGCTGCATGAACATCCCCGCGCGTTACTGCACGGGTTATCTGGGCGATATCGGCATTCCGCCGGTGGACGCGCCGATGGATTTCAGCGCCTGGTTCGACGTCTATATCGACGGCGGATGGTATACCCATGACGCCCGCCACAACAGACCGCGGATCGGCCGCATCTTGATGGCGCGCGGGCGCGACGCCACTGATGTCGCCTTGACCACCGCCTTTGGTCCGGCGAATCTGGTGCGGTTCGAAGTCCATACCGACGAGGTCCAATCCATTGACTGATCCACATGCCAATCCCCTGCTGCAATCCTGGGACGGGCCGCTGGGCGCGCCGCCGTTCGACAAGGTGCGGGACGAGGATTTCCTGCCCGCGTTCGAGACCGCGATGGCTTTGCACCGGGACGAGATTTCCGCGATCGCAGGAGATGATGCGCCTGCGACATTCGACACGGTGGTCGCCGCGCTGGAGCGGTCGGGCGAGCCGCTGGCGCGGGTGCGCCGGCTTTTCTGGACCTTGTCCTCGGCGCAGGGGACGCCTGCTATCCGTGCGATCGAGGGGCAGGTTTCGGCGATGCTGAGCGCGCATGGAACGGCGATCAGCCATAATGCCATGCTCGCCGCGAAAGTCGCCACGGTCCATGCCGCACGGCACGATGCTGGATTGACACCCGCACAGATAAGGCTGGTGGAAAGCAGTCATGCCGGCTTCCGGCGCGGTGGGGCGGCGCTGACCCCGGTGCAGAAGGACCGGTTTGCCGCGATCGACGCGCGATTGTCGGCGTTGGCGGTGAAGTTCGGTCATCATGTGCTGGCCGCGACCGCCGACTGGGTTCTGGACCTTGGCCCGGACGATCTTGCGGGTCTGCCGTCGGGTCTGTGCGATGCGGCCGCCGGGCGCGCCGCGGCCAAGGGGCAGGTGGGGCGCTATCATGTGACGCTCGACCGTACCGATTACGAGAGTTTCCTGACTTTTTCGGCGCGACGCGATCTGCGCGAGGCGCTGTGGCGGGCCTTTACCGATCGCTGCGGCGGCGGGGCGCATGACAATTGGCTGGTGATCGCGGAGACGCTGGCGCTCCGGCAGGAGCGGGCGGGACTGCTGGGTTACGCTGACCATGCCCATTATGCGCTGGAAGACAGTATGGCGCATGATCCCGCCGCCGCCGCCGACCTGCTCGCCCAGTTGTGGGAGCCGGGCAAGCGTCGCGCCGCCGAAGAAGCGGCCGAATTACAGGCGCTGATCGATGCGGACGGCGGCGGTTTCGCGCTCGCGCCCTGGGACTGGCGCTTCTATGCCGAAAAGGTGCGCCGCGATCGCTATGCGCTGGACGGCGGGGCGGTGGCTGAACATCTGCGGCTGGACGCTGTGCGGCAGGCGGCGTTCGACAGCGCCGCGCGTCTCTATGGCCTGACCTTCACGCGCCGGGCCGATATCGCCGGCTATCATCCCGATGTCTGGGCGTGGGAAGTCGGCGACGCGACCGGTGCGCCGGTCGGCCTGCTCTTCACCGACTATCTGGCGCGGCCGGAAAAGCATGGCGGCGCCTGGATGGGCAGCCTGCGCGTGCAGGAGGCGATGGACGGCGACGTGCGTCCGGTCGTCTATCTGGTGGCCAATTTCGCCGCCGCGCCACCGCCCGACACCGCCGCCACGCGGCTGTCGATCGACGAGGCACGCACCCTGTTCCACGAGTTCGGCCATGCGCTGCACGGCCTGCTGTCGCGCGTCACCTATCCCAGCCAGTCCGGGACGGCGGTCGCGCGGGATTTCGTGGAATTTCCCAGCAAGTTCATGGAAAACTGGATCGTCAGCCGGGACGTGCTGTCGGGCTTCGGCGTACCCGACGCGCTGATCGATGCGATCCGCCAGGCCGAAGCCTATGGCCAGGGTTTCGCCACGGTGGAACTGATCGGCTGTGCGCTGGTCGACCTGGCCATGCACCGGTCGGTGGGTGCGGCCGCCAATCCGCGCGCTTTTGTCGCGGCGGAACTGGAGCGGCTGGGTATGCCGCCGGAAATCGGGCTTCGGCATCGCATCCCCTATTTCACCCACATCTTCGACGGCGGCTATGCCAGCGCCTATTATAGCTATGCCTGGTCAGAGGCGCTGGATGCCGACGCGTTCGAAGCGTTTCTGGCGACAGGCGACATTTTCGATTCCGCGCTCGCCGCCCGCTTCCGGGCGGAGATATTGGCGGCGGGGGACAGTCGCGATCCGATGGAATCGTTCAGGGCTTTTCTAGGCCGCGCGCCCGACCCGAGCGCCTTGATGCGCGCGCGCCATTTGGTCGATGCCTGACGCTGCCGCGGTTCAGCCGACCAGCGTGCGGACGCTGCCGGCCAAGGTCAGCGGATTGAACGGTTTCAGGATCACGCCCCTGGCGCCCGCTGCATGATAGCTCTGCACGTCCGCTTCGCGGGCGCGGGCGGTAACGAAGACGAAGGGTATGTCCGCAAAGCCTGCCAGCTCGCGCAGCGCGACCATCAGCGTGGGACCATCCATGCGGGGCATCATCACGTCAAGCATGACAAGGTCGGGTCGCCATGCACCGGTCGCGGCGACCTCCAGCGCTTCGGCACCATCGGCGCACAGCCGCAATTCGATCAAGGGGTCGAGGGCGAGCGACAGTTTGACGATGTGGCGGATGTCCTTGTCGTCATCGACATAAAGGATGCGCAAACGGTCGGCTTCGCTCATGCGCCTTCTTCCTCCCCGCCTTCTGCCCGGCCGTGACGGGTCGCCACGACCCGTCGCACCGTCGCCTTGAGATCGGGCAGCGACGTGCGCGATTTGACCAGCACCGCGTCGATCTGGCCGGCGATCTCTATATCGACATCATGCGCGGAATAGATGATGGTCGGGATGGCGACCCCTTGGTCGTCCACCAGATCGGGTAACAGGTCAAGGCCGAGGCCTTCTTCCAGATGGACGTCCAGGATCGCCAGATTAGGCGTTTCCACACGAAGCAGGGCGCGCGCTTCTGCAAGGGTCGTGGCCTTGAGGATGTAGGCGATGCCTTTGAGCGCTGCGGCGGTGATTTCAAGTGTGTCCTGGTCGTCGTCGAGATGAAGAACCGTCGGCCGTTTGATGCCCGAATGGCGGAAGGATGCCGTGATCGCCGCCTTGAGCCGGCCGGGATCGATCGGCTTGTCGATCCAGTCGATCAGGTCCAGCGACAAGGGTGTCGACGCATCGCCGCCCGCAGCGGATACCATGAGGATCGACAGTTTTTCCGGTCCTTCCAGCCGGCGCATTTCGCGCGCAAAATGAAAGGCGTCGGCATCGTCGAGCGCCATGTCGAGCAATAGAAGGCTGAAGCCATCGGCGACGATCGCCGCGCGCGCTGCGCGGGCGTCGGTGACGACGCGGCAGGCATAGCCTTCCTCCGACAATTGCGACTGAAGCAACCGTGCGACGGCGGGATTGCTCTCGCAGATGAGCACATGGGTTTCGCCATGGGGGCGTTCGCGCGGCAGGGCGACCGGCAGCATGACCGGCAGCGAAAAGGCGAAGCGGGTTCCGCCGCCGGGCCGGTCCTCGAACCACAATTCTCCGCCATGCTGCGTGACGATCTCGCGCGCGATGGCCAGCCCCAGACCCGTACCCGGCGCGCCTTCGTCATTTGCGGCGCGCTCGAACCGGCCGAAGATGCGCCCGCGAAATTCCTCGGGGATGCCGGGTCCGTCATCATCGACAAAGACGGTGGCGCGACGCCCGTCGGCGCTGCGCGTGAGGCCGACGGCGATATGATGGCCTTCTGAGGATATCTTGACGGCATTGGACAGGAGGTTGGTGATGACCTGCAACAGCCGTTCCTCGTCGCCCTGAACCATCAAGGTTTCGTCCGCCATGGTGCGGTCGAGCAACGCGCCGGCGGACCGGACCAGGCCGCCATTGTCGTCGCACGCGCGCATCACGACATGATGCAGGTCGATCGGGGCCAACGTCATGCGCAGTTTGCCCGAATCGATGCGGTCGATGTCGAGCATGTCGTTGATGAGGCGGATCAGACGCTGCGCATTATTTTCGGCGATGGTGACGAGGCCTGCTGATTCCGGGTCGAGCCGATTGCCGACATCCAGCCGGAGGAGCGCCAGCGCGCCGACGATCGATGTCAGCGGCGTGCGGAGTTCATGGCTTACGGTGGAGATCAGGTCGTCCTTCAACCGCTCGACCCGCTTGCGTTCGACAATGTCGCGCAGTGACACGACGATATGGTTGCCGTCGGGCAGCGACATGACGCCCAAGGCGATATCGACAGGCAGCAGGCGGCCGCTTTGGTGTCGAACCTGCCGGTCGGTCCAATAGGGGGTGCGTAGTTCGCCATCGACAAGACCGATGCGGTCGAGGAAGCTGCCGACGCCAGGCGCAATGTCGGAAATCAGGTCGAAATCGCGGCGCGCGAGGCTGGTCGCCTCATAGCCCAGCATTTTCGTCGCCGCCTGGTTGATGGTTTCGATGCTGCCGCTGGGATTGACGATGATGATGGGGTCGATCGTGCTGTCGAGGATGGTTTCGTTGCGCCGCGCCGCCTCGAACCCGCGCAGTTCGACAATATATTGCGACACCCGCTGGCGCCACAGGCCGAGCAGCGCGATCGCCAGCGACAGGCTGCTGAGTGCGACGAGTATCCACATGACCCGCTGCAATGTTTCGGTGCGGCTGCGATAGTCGGCGACGCGCGTTTCACCGATCCCCTGTTCTTCGCGGATGACGCGATCCAGTTGCTGCTGCAGCCGGTTCATCAGTCGCTTGCCTTCGCCTTCCGCCACACGCCGGCGCGCCGCTTCCGGCCCGCTGTTCGCATAGATTCGCAACACCGTGTCCATCTCGGCTACCTTGGTCCGGGCGATCCGGCGCAGGCCGTCGAAGCTGGTCTGGTGCGAAGGCGCTTCGCGGTAGAGTGCGTCAGCCTTTTCGAAGCTGCGCTGGATTTCGCCATGCCACTCGCCGTAGCGGGCGCGGAATTCCGGGTCGTTGGTGATAATATAACCGCGCTGGCTGGATTCTGCGGCGCGCAGTTCGGACAATATGTCGATCAGGAGGACGCGCCGCTGGAACGACTGGTCGGCATTCTCGCGCAGGCCGTTCCAGCGGCCATATTCCCCGCCCAGCCAGAAAAGCAGCGCCGCCAGCACCAGCGGAACGACCAGCGCCGCCAGCACGAAGGGTGACGCGCTGGGCGGCTCGGGGGGCGCGCCGTTCATGTTGGGCGGGCCGCCGCCACGTCTCCCAACAGCGGCTGCACCGCGAGCAGCGCCTGCGCGCGGTTGCCGACATCAAGCTTGCGGAAGATCGCCGTCAGATGGGCTTTCACCGTCGCCTCCGATACGGCGAGATCGGCGGCGATCTGTTTGTTGAGACGCCCGTCCGAAAGGGCGATCAACACCCGGAGCTGTGCGCCGGACAAGGTCGCGATGCGATCGCGCAGGTCTGCCGGATTGGCGTCGATATCCACCGCGGGGAAGCTGGTCTGCCCCTCCGCCAGCTTCTTTATGTCGCGCGCCAGGTCATCGAACGGCCGGGTCTTGTACAGGAAGCCCGCGGCGCCCAACGCGCGGGCGCTTTCGACCAGCGTCGCATTCTCATGCGCGGAGATCATCGCGATGGGCGTCCGGCCGGCTTCATGCTGCACCTGCAGGAAGCCGGAAAAGCCGCGCGCGTCGGGCAGGACGAAGTCGAGCAGGATCAGGCGATATTTGGCGTGGCGCTTCAAGGTCGCCAGGGTTTCGCCGATCGTGCCGGCGGTATCGACCGTGACGCCAGGCATCACCGCGCGCGCCGCAAGCGCCAGACCCTCACGGATCAACGGGTGGTCGTCCGCGATCAATACGCGGCCTCCGGTTACGGTCTCCACCATCCTCCAGCCTTATTGTTATCCATTTGTAGAAAATGGGCTAGTCACGGGAAAGGACGCAACAGGATGTAATGCATCTATGGACGGATCGCAAAACACTTTGGCTGTCATCAGTGTTGCCGCGTCGTTAACCTATGTGCATGTTGGCGCCGCAATGCGCCTTGCCGGATGGGAGGTGTTGGAAGCATCATGCGACGATGGCGACGCTGTCGCGGCGGCCAGCATGATCGTTGTGGACGGAATAGGCGAGGTTGCGTCGCTGCGGCGCGATCATATCGTGGCAGCGGTCATGGAAGGCGGGAGGACGCCGTCTTTTCCGGTCGATCTGGTGGTCGATCCGGATCGGGGCGTTGAACGGCTTGCCGCCATTTTCAGTCAGTGGTTGCCGCCGGATACGGCCAGTCTGGCGCGCATGGCGACGATGTTCGGCCGCGACGGCCTGCTGCCTGTGGTGGAGGGCCTTCGCGCGGAACTGGAAAGGGCTATCGAGGGAGCGGAGGGTCATAGCGCCCACCGCATCGCAGGACTGACAGGCACATTGGGCTTCACCGTCGCGAGCGAGAGCTGGCAGGCGGTCGATCTGGGAACGGGCGGGCGAGCGGCGGCATTGCGCGACAGCCGGACCGCCTTGATCGCGATTGATCGCTGGCTGGCGGCGACCGGTTGAGCGGACTCAATCCAATCCGGCGGCATCCAGCATGACGGCCAGCGCGACGCTGCTGATCGGCTGAACAAAGCGGAAGCCGCAGTGGTCGTCGCGCGTCCAGCAGATGGTTCCGGCGACTCCGTGCCGGTCGCCAAGTGTCAGGCCCAGCACGCCTTGCCGGCCGTTCGCCAGCGGTTCGGACAGGACAAGCCGCGCGCCGCCGACAGAAATATTTTCGATCGTGGCAGCGATCGGCATATCGTCGATCAACAATGGCGCGTCGCGGCGCAACGGGAAGCGCGGCTGGCGCGCGATCCGTCCCGACCGGTTGGCGCGGGCCGCGAAAATATCCGCCGGGCAGCAGCGCAGGTCGAAACTGAGGCCGGCTTCATGCCCCACCGCCCAGCGGATGCAGGCAAGGCGGGGGTCGAGACCGCGCATTTCGATCAGGACGCGGGCGCCGGGCGGCGGCGGGGCGGGCAACTGGATGCGCATTCCCCCTTCCGACAGGTCTCTCACCATGCAGGGCAGGCTGCGACCATCGAACGAAATCTTGCCGATGGTAAAGACCGTCGCCGCGCGGGTGTCCCGCCGCCGTTCCATCGCGACAGCCGATGGTCCGGCGATCGAAGGAGCGGCCATCGGCATCATCGCCGCCTGTTCCATTCCGTAGGACATGTCTGACTTCCCCCTTTGGCTAACGCAGCTTGACGCGGAAGCGGACGGTAAATGATCCGCCCGCCTTGAATGTGGTGATCGGCTTGATACGGATGGCGCGGACATTGGAGTCATAGCCGTCGGCATCCGGGATGGGCGTGTAGGCCCAATTCGCCCCGTTGCTGAATTCGATACCGTCGGTTGTGCTGCCAAGGCCGCTGAACGTGTAGGTCAGGCCGCTGTCGCCCACGCCCAGTACGATCGCGCCGTTGGTGAAGACCACCGGGCCGCTGCCGCTGGTCCCCAGATCGCTGACGCGCAGGATTACATTGGCGGGCAACTGGTCCTCGAACGCGACGCCCCGCACTGTCTTGCCCAGGTTGGCGAGCGGGTTGGCGAGGGTCGCGCTGTAGTCGACCACCGCGCCGGGGATGGCGCGCGGGATCAGGTTGCCCATGGGATCGGACACGACGCTCACCGACTTGGTCGCCGTGATCGGATCGGCCAGGGCGGGTGTGGACAGCGCCGCAAGCAGGAGGAAGGTGAACCGGCGCATCAGCGGCCCTTCCCGAGCAGGCCGGCGATGGCGTTGCGGTCGAATTTCATGCGCATCGTCACATAGGGGCCGCGACGGGTGTAGCGGTCATCCTCGAAATCGCGGTCGCGATAACCCGCGATATTATATCCGGCGCTGATCCAGACATTGGGCGCAGGGGATACGCCGGCCGACGGTCCGCCGCTGAACGCCACCGCACCGCGGCTCCAGGCGTGCTGCGCCGACGCTTGCACGCCGATGTCGAAACGCTTGCCCAGGTCCATCCTCAGGTCGACGCCGGTGACGTCGATATAGCCGGTATAGTCGTCCGCGCCATAGCTGCCGCTGACCCATTTGGCGCCATAATAGACGGTCGCCTCGACATTGTGGCGCCCGCCTTCTGCGCCGGCGCGATAGTTGACGGCAAGGTTGTTAATAAGGCGCAGGGTGCGCTGGCCGATGCCGCTGCCGGCCGGTACGCCCAGCACGTTGCCCCCGCCCACGCCCGCATCCGCGCTTTCCTTGCGCAGTTCCAGCCGCTCCAACAGCGACCAGCGGCTGTCGAGCGGTCGCCAGGCGAGCGCGACCGAGGTCGCCAGGCTCTTCGCCTGCGCGCCGCTGACCTGGCTCAGCGTGGCGTAGCGGACGGTGCCGGCAAGCGTCTTGCCCTCGCCCAGCGCGCGGACGACGTTGCTGGTGATATTGAAGCGCTTATTCTGGCCGGACTTGCGATATTCGACCCGGCCGTTCCAGGACCAGAGGTCGGCGCGGTAATTGGCGCCCAGCGTCACCGCGGCATAATCGCCGTCATTGCCATAGATGCTGCCCAGCGCGCCGCCGCCAACGCTGCCCGATCCGCTGGTCTGGAACGGCTGAACGACGCCGCCGGCCGGAATCTTGCCGCTGACGGTCGTGCTGGCGTCGAAGGTCGCGTCGATCGTCCAGCGATCGCCGATCGGCAGCGACTGAACCAGACCGTAATTGGCATAGACGCGCCCGCCATTCTCCCCTGACGTCTGGTTGTTGATGGCGGTGGTGACCTTGGCGCCGGTCCAGGGCTGGACGTCGAAGCCGATTTGCGCGGTATGGGTCGTGTAGTCCTCGCCCTGCGCCACTTCATAGCCACCGATCAGGCGGATGCCCGGCTTGACGCGCCAAGCCGCGATCAACTGGTGGCGGGCGGGGAAATCGACGCTGTCGCGGTCGCCGCCCGGCGCGAACTGGGTCTGGCCGGTAAGGGTCAGCTTGCCGCCCATCAATATCTGGGTGCCGCCCAGCGTCAGCAGGCGGGAGTCGCGATCCTTGCCGTCGATGCCGCGATCCAGCGCGAACTGCGCGCCGGCGAAGATCGTGCCATGGTCGCGCCGATATTCGATGCGCGATTCGCCAACGAAGCGGCTGCCGGCACCGATCAGCTGGTCCTGATACCAGGAGGAGGCCGTAAGCGCCCATTTGTCGGCCAGTTGCACCCGGCCGTCGAAGCCGATGCGGCGCGTGCCCGCCTCGACCAGATTCTGCTGGCCGAGGCCAAACGCGTCGTCCTGCTGTCGTGCATAAGCCAGCACATCGGCCTTCTTGCTGTGATGTTCGACTTCCGCCAGCCAGGCGCGGCCGTCGGTCAGGCCGTCGCGGCTGCCGGCGGCCATTTCGGCGCGCAACTGGGTCGTGTCGCTGATTCGCGCACTGACGTCCGCGCCCAGCAGCAGGCCGTCGCCATGGCTGTTGTCCTTGATCGCCGACACGCCGACCTCGGCCTTGCCCTTGGCGAACTTCATCGCGGCGCGGCCGCCTGCGGTCAGCTTCTTGCCCTTGCCGTAGGTTTCATAGTCGACGACGATGAAGACCGGATTGTTGGCGGCGTCGCGGCCCAGCACCGGCTCGCGGAAGCGGATGGTGCCGATGGTCGCGTCGATATCATAGTCGATATGGCGGGTGAGCGGGGTCGAGGACAGGATGCGCTCGGGGCGCAGCCGGTCGCGTGTTTCGATGCTCAGCTTGTCGCTGTTGGGAACGATGTCACGGCCCGACAGGCGATAGGGGCCGGTCAGGCCATTGCCCTGGATTTCGTCGCGGGCGTGCAGGTCGTCGCTGTTGGCGGCGAAGGCGCTGAAGCTGAGGCGATCGTCGGCATAATCCGCCTTCATGCCGTTGAGGGTCCGGCTGTAGCGGGTCAACTGGGTCTGGGTCATGCCGGTTTCGAAATCGCCGAACAGGGCACTGAAATCCTTGCGCTCCAGCCGCAGATAGAGTTTGCGCGCGGTCGCGGCGTCATGGCCCTGGCGGGTGGCGTCGCCATAGACGGTGTAGTAGCGATCCGGGTCGATCTGGCCCAGCAGGCCGCGCGAGCGGTCATATTTGCGGTCGCTGTCATAGGCGATGGTCATCAGCCAGCTGCCCTTGATCCGGCCCTTGGCATAGAGCGCCAACTGCCCGTCGGTGACCAGGCTGTTGCGGCTGGAGGCAGGCAGGGCGGACGAGCGCCGGCGCAGCGTGTCGAAGCCGATCGTACCCGACCCGAAGCCGACCACGGTCCAGTCGCGCGCCACCGCCGTCAGGCGCGCGCGCAGTTCGATGGCGCGCTGTTGCTTGTCGTCGGTCAGGGTCACGGTCGCCCGCAAGGCGCCGGCCTGGGTGGTGGGTTGCAGCGCGAGATAGGCGATGCCTTCGTCGCCGATCACCAGCGCGGTGCCGCTGGCGCGGCGGCTGGCAGGGACGGTGGTGTCGACCGCGATAGCATAGGGCTGGTCGACCGTGACGGGAACGGTCGTGCCGTCGCGCACCGGGCGGCCGCTGCGATCGGTCAGGCGGAAGGCGAGGACCGGGTTGGTCAGGCCGTCGGCTGCGAGCTTGCTGGCGTCCGGCGCGACGATGGCGTTGGCGGCGGCCCCGGCATAATGGACGGTGCCGTGCAGCGTCTGGGCGATGCTGCCGTCCGCATTCATCACGGTGGCTTCCAGCGCGTTGTCGCCGGGATCGAGGCCGAGGCCGGACCATTTGGCGATGGCGATGTCGCCGTCCGTATCGGTGGCATCATAGGCCAGCGCATCGACCAGCCCGCCGTTGAGGCGTAACGCGACCTTTTGCCCGGCATGATGTTTGATGACGACGCGGGTGGACGGGGAGCGGGGATTATAGCCCTGCATCGGGAACAGCAGGGCGATGCCGGCATCCTGCCCGTCGAACCATTCCCGGTCGCCTGCGGCCTGCGCGGCGTCGGGCGCGGCGGGTAGGGCGTCGGCGACGGCGGCAGCGGCGAGGCCGGTCAGGCGCAGCTGGAAATCGACGCGCTGGAGCAGGCCGCCTGCGCTCTCGACGAAGCGCGACGTTGCGCTGCCGCTGTTGCGCGTGTCGGCGTCGCACAGCAGCGGCGCGTGACTGGCGGGCAGGCTGGCGCCGTCGAGCTGGACGACGTGGCGACCGGGCCGTACGGCTTCGAAATGATAGAGGCCGTCCTTGTCGGTGACGACGAAACTGCCATCCTCCATCAGCAGGCGAATGCCGGCAACGCCCTTGCGCCCCTTGGCCGGGGCGTTGCAGTCGCCCTCGGTGACGCGGCCGACGACGGTGAAGCCGTCGGTGAAAAGCAGCGCGCCGATGCGGACGGAGGCGGCCGCCTCGTTACTGGTGGCGCCGGCAGAGCCGGAGGCGAGCACGCGGTTGAGCGCCTCGCCGCGCGGTGCGCCGGGCGCGACGGAGACGATATAGCGCACTTCCAGCGTCTTACCGGCGGGCAAGGCCGGGATGGTGAAGTCCAGCGTTCGGCCGTCTGTCGCGACCAAGGGTTCGTCCGCCCCTCGGGTCGATCCGCGCTCGTAACGCAGGCCGGGCGGCAGGATGTCGGTCAGATGGATGCCGCTGGCGTCGTCGTCCGAGCGGTTGTCTACGCGGACCAGATATTGGACGAAATCGCCGGGCGAGGCTTCGCGGACCGAGGCGGTCTTGGTGAGTAGCAAATGGGTATCGCCTACGCGATCGAGGGGGATGTCGGCGATGAAGGGTTCCGGATCGCTAAGGGCGAAGACGCCGCCGAACGACGCCTCGTTCAGTATGAAGGGATGGTTCATCGGGCCGCGCAGCGCCTCCAGATCAGCGCGACTGCGGGTCGAGGGCGCGACATAATGGGCCGGCGGCGTGACTTGCAGATGATAACGGCCCGGTGCGGTGAGCGGAAAACGGTAATTGCCCTGGGGAAAATCATAGAGGCGACCGCTGGCGTCGGTGGTGCTGCCCCCGCTGACGACGGTGGAGGGGTAGGCGCTGACGCCGTCGTCGCCGAACACCTTGGCGGGTTGGCCGTCCTCGCCCAGCAGCGTCACCGTCGCGCCATCGACCAGCGCGCCGGTTTCGGAATCGAAGACATAGCCGGTGGGATCGATCAGGATCGAGCTGGTCGATCCGTAGCTATAGGCATCCTCGGTGAAGCTGAGCGTCAATTGCGCGCCGCGATCCAGTGTCGGGTCGCAGGGGGAGGCGGAGCCGTCATTGCCCTGCGGCACGCCGCCGGCGAAGACGCCGGTATCGGGACCTGTCTCCATCATGGGAATGGTGCTGGTCAGATATTGGGTGTGGACGTTGATCCAGGAGGTTTCGCGTAGATTGGGATCATGATTGCCGCCCGGATTGTCCAGCACCAGAATAAGGGGGACATGGGTGTCGATGGATTCGGCCACCGGCGCGCGCGCAAGGTCGGCAGCGTCGATCGGGGCGGGGGTGAAGACGATGGAGGGCGACGTTTCGCATCGCGTGCCTTGCAAGCTGTAACCGACCGGGAGCAGGCGAAAGCTCAACCGGGTCGGGCGCTTGGCGCGGGCTTCGACGTCGAAGGTCACCGTGTTGGAATCGATGCTGACCGGGCCGGTCGGCGCCTGCCAGGTCGCGGTCGCGGTATTGGTGACGCGCGTCTGCCCCTGCGTCGCGACGGGGGTCGCGGCGGCCACGCCGCTCAGGGCGGCAATCAGGTTGGCAAGGGCGCGGACTTTGGCCATAGGGGTCCTGCCGGCGCGCGCGGGTCAAGCGCGCGCCGCCCAGTTATCCTTTGCTTTTCCAGTGATTAGTTGATCGTCACCTTGAAGGCGACGGCCACCGAACCCAGGCCTGCGACGGTGCCGACATTGGCCGTGACGGTGTGCGTACCGCTATTGTAATTGGCGGTGTAGCCGTCGGTTTCGGCTGCGTCGTCGGCATCGTCATCCTCGGTCGTGCCGGCCAGCACGCAGGTACCGCCCGGCAGGCCGACGCTGATCGAACCCGGCACATAGGTCGTGTTCGACGGCACGATGTCGGTCAGCGCCACGCCGTTCGCCCCGGTTAGCGCGGTGCCATTATGGACGAGCAGGCAATATTGCACCGTCGCGCCGGGCAGCGCCTTGGGATTGAGGGTGTTGACGCCATCGGACAGGATGAGGGCCGACTTGGTGACCGTCAGCGCGACATTCTGGGTGCCGATGACATAGGCGGCATAGGCACGGCCCTGGCCGTTGCGGGCGACGTCGCCCAGGTTGAGCGTACCGTCGCTGTCGTCGTCGGCGAACACGATATCGACGACATTGTCGGCATTGCCCAGATTGAGGTCGGTCGCGACGAGCAGGGCGCCCTTCGTTCCCGAAGTGCCGCCGGCGGCAGCGATCACATGCAGCGACACCTGCGCTTCGTGGATGCCCACGGTCGCGGGGATATTGCCGACGATGAACACGGCGACCGAGGCTTCGGGCGCCAGTTCGTCGATATAGGTCTGGGTGTCGACATCGACGTCGTACACGCCGTTGTTATTGCTATCGACATAGACCTTCATGCTCGAGATGTCGAAATCGTCGGTGCCGGTCAGGATGCCGACCGACAGGGTAGTCTGGTCCGGGTCGAGCCAGAAATCCTGGATGCCGTTGGTGTGGTTGGTCACCTTGAACTTGGTGACGGCGGCCTGCTGGCTGAGATTGACCTGGGTGGCGCCGGTCTGGTCGGTGATGACCGTGAAGTCCACCTTGCGGTCGACCACGAACTTGGCGGTGTTGGACGTGGTGGTCTGCGACGCGCCGTTGACGGTATAGGTCACGGTTGCGGTGTTGGCGACTTCCGTGCCAGCGGTGGTAGCGGTCGAGGCGGACTGGGCGTGGGCCGTGCCGGTAGCGGCGATTGCGGCGCCGCTCAGCAGCATCAGCCGCAGGGAGCGAGAGATCATCTTGTGGTTTCCTGTGGTTCGAGCAGCGGGGGTCATTTGAGGACGGCCTTGAAGGCGAGCTGGCCCTGTCCTCCGGCAGGCACGGTCGCGATGCGCCAGCGGATGTGGCGGACATCATTGGATGTGGCTGCGCGGCTGCCGCCGCTGGCCGTGGGCACGCGCAACTGGGCGAGCGCGCCATAGGTCTTGCCGTCGACCGACAGTTCCGGCGCGGCCGATCCGGCCCCGGGCGCGCGATAGGTGATCGCGCCGGGCACGGGGTTGTCGAGGACGATGTCGGACAGCGGCTGCGCGCCGGTGTTGCGATAGGCGAGCACGAAGACGACATGGTCGCCCGGCACGGCACGCGTGGCAGGCGCCAGCGAGGTACTGACCGCGCCGGCCTTGTCCAGCGCGCGCTGTTCGACGAAAATCTTGGAGGCGACCTGCAACGGTCCCTGGGAAGCGGCTGCCGGGGTGACGACGGCCGCGGCGGCGAGAAGAGCGGTGATCAATGTTCGGGCCATGGTTCCAGTCCTTGTTGAGGCACTGGTTCCCTTGGATGATTTCGCGGCTAATGAAGTCTTACCGTTCGGTCCGCAACGATCCGAAGTTCGACCATCGTCTAACGATCGCACGCAATTCGTAGCGGAATATGGATCGGCGCGCGCCGGGCGCGCAAGGCCCTTGCGAGGGAGGATAGTTCGACCCGGCGGGCCTTCAGCGGCATGGAAACAGCGCTTTTACAACAGCGCGACGAGTCAGTCGGCAAGCGCCAGGCTGGCTTTATATGCTTCTGGAACGGGGCTGGTTCAGGCCGCCATGCGATTGCCCGACAGCTTCATCAGCAGCGCGGGAACCTCGCCCGCGGGGATCGGCCGGCTGAACAGATAGCCCTGAATCTGGTTGCAGCCTTCGGATCGCAATATGTCGAGCTGCTCGCTGCTTTCCACGCCCTCGGCCGTCGTCTCGATGCCCAGCGCGTCCGCCAGCGTCGTGATGGCGCGGATGATGGCGGTGGCGCCTTCATTGGCGAGCAGGTCGACGATGAAGCTGCGATCGATCTTGAGCTTGTCGAAGGGAAAGCTGCGCAGATAGCTGAGCGAGGAATAGCCGGTGCCGAAATCGTCGAGTGCCACCCGCACGCCCAGGACTTTCAGGGAGTGCAGCGAGGCAAGCGTCGCCTCCACATTGTCGATGAACAGGCTTTCGGTGATCTCCAGTTCCAGCCGCTGCGGCTCCAGGCCGGACCGCGCCAGCGCCTGGAGCACGATGCTGTTGAGCGTCGAACTGCGGAACTGGACCGGGGACACATTCACCGCGACGCGGATGTCGTCGCCCCATGTGGTGGCGATCCGGCAGGCTTCATGCAGCGCCCATTCGCCGATCGGGATGATCAGACCGGTTTCTTCCGCCAGTGGAATGAAGTCGATCGGCGACACCATGCCGCGCACCGGATGGTTCCAGCGCATCAGCGCCTCGAATGCGGTCACGCGGTTCTGCGACAGGCCGAAGAGCGGCTGGAAATGCAGCTCCAGCTCGCCCTTGCGAAGCGCGTCGTGCAGGTCGACCTCCATCGCGCGTCGCGCCTGCGCTTCGGCATCCATGGCGTTTTCGAAGAATCGGTGGCTGCCCTTGCCGTCATGCTTGGCGCGGTAGAGGGCAAGGTCGGCGTTCTTGAGCAGCGACGTCGCATCCTGCCCGTCCTGCGGCGCCAGTGCGATGCCGACGCTGCCGCCGGTGACGATGCGATGGCCGTTGACGGTGAAGGGACGGGTCAGCGCCTGAACGATCGCGCGGCCGGTCTGGTCGGCGGCGCCATTGCCATCCTGGACGATGATCGCAAATTCGTCGCCGCCCAGCCGGGCGACGAAGCCCTGGGGGCAGGTTTCGGCGAGGCGCGTTGCGACTTCGCACAGCAGCGCGTCGCCGGTCGGATGGCCCAGCGTGTCGTTGACCGACTTGAAATTGTCGAGATCAAGGCAGAACAGCGCGAAATCCACCCCGCCATGGCGGTGCAGCGCCAGCGCGATCTGTTCGCGCAGCAGGGTGCGGTTGGCGAGGCCGGTCAGCGAATCATGAAAGGCCATATGCGCGATCTGGCGCTCGCGCTCCTCGACCGCAGTGACCATGCGGTTGAAACTGCGCGCGAGGCGACCGATCTCATCGCGGGTTTCGACCACCACCTGGGCATGTTCGCCGGCGCTGACTTTGCGCGCGGCGGCTTCCAGCGCGATGATCGGCCGCGCCAGCCGGCGCGAGGCGGCAAAGGCGCCGGCGATCGCCAGCAGCAGGCCGAGCGCGCCGAAGCCGAACAGTGCCCAGAGGATGGGCGCATAGCCCCGCAGCGCGCGGGTCAAGCTATATTCCAGTATCAGTCGTTGCGGCGCGGCCTCCACCAGCGCAGGCACAGGTTGCCCCCAACTGAGAATGCGTTCGCCGCCGCGGTCGATTTCCCGCACCTCGGTGCCCCGCGCCGCAGCGGCGGTGAGCGGCACGAGTTGCGGATGCAGATCGATCGAAGAAAGCTTGGCGAGTTGTTGCAGGTCGACCGGCCCCATGTTGCGCGCGAACACGACCCAGCCCATCAACATCGGCGCGCGCACCGGCGCGGCGGCGACCATATGACTCTGGCCGCGCCAGCGCACGATGCCCCGTTCGCGTCCGGCGTCCAGTGCGTCGAACAATTGCGTCTGCTCCGTGGCCGATAGCCCGTCGGAACCTCCCGCTATCGTGCCATCGATGCCGACGAACATGGCGTCGTCGATCTTGAACCGGCCCTGCAGGCTCTGCAATGCGGAGGCGATCGTCGCCGCGTCGTTGGTGCCGACCGCCGCGCGAAAGCCGAAGTCGCTGGCCAGGACATTGCCGGCCTGCGCCAGTTGATGGAACTGCATTGTGGCGATCCGGTCGAACAGGGCGCTGCCGACTGTCATTTCGCGGCGGATCTGGCTTTCGGCATAGGATTCGATCGCCTTGCGCGTACCGAACAGCGACAGCATCGACACCGCGACGAAAAGCGCTCCATAAAAGAGCGTCATGCGGAAGGTCAGCGTCGACTGGAAGCGCCAGACGGCGCGCCGCCAGAATCGTTTGAGGGCGAGAGCGTGGCTCATTGAGCGTTGCGGAGCGTTAGCGGGACGGTCTTGCTGGCCGCGCCGCTGCCCGGAATGGGGATGTTGACGACGATTTCATTGTCCTTCGCCTTGAGCAACGGATGCCAGATCGTCACCTGCGCTGTGCCGGTCGCCATACCGGCCAGGTGCGCGGTGCCGGCCGCATCGCTCTTGATCGCGAAGGGCGTGTCGACGACCTTGATGAAGCCGCTCATCTGGTCGTGGATGTTGCAACCCAGCGCGACTGCCCCCACCGACGTGAAAGTGTAGCTGCGTGTTTCATCCTGGCCGAACAGCTTGATCTCGAACTTGGCTGGTTTGGAAAAGGAATAGACGTGATGGCGCACCTTGTCCTTGTTGGGAAAGCGCACCGTGGTCCCGACCGGCACCACCAGCACATGCGGGGCGAAGGCGATATTCTGCTGGACCATGGTGGTAGGCCAGGGAAAGCGGATGGGGCCGGGCGGGATGCCGCCCGCTGGACGCACCGTAACGACGGCGTCGGCGACCGGGCGCCCCGCCGCATCCACCAGCTTGAGGTTGAGATCGCCCGCCAGCGCAGGCGCGGCCATGCAGGTCAGGGCGAGGGGGACGAGGCGCAGGCAATACATGATGCCTGCTCCTAATCGCTAAGGTTGAAGAAATGTTTAGTGCGAACCGGACGTATCTTTTGCCATAAAAATCCGCACGGTTGGCCAAAGCGAATATTAACCATGGCGGGCTATCAGCATGGCATGACCCGATATTCCTTCATCGCGCTCGCCGCCCTGGCGGTTGCCCTGCCATCCGGGCAAGCCACGGCCAAACCGCTCCGTAATGGCGGTAAATTGCTGCTGACCAACGGCATCAGCTCGTTGGAGGGCGCGGCTGGCGGTGGCCTGACCCCTTGGGCGGTGATCGCCGGCAATGAGACGGACGAGGGCATCGGCCTGTCCGCCCATGGCACGATCGTTGAGGTCAAGGATTATGATTATCAGAGCGCCGGCGTCGCCATCGGCTTTCGCGACCGGCTGGAACTGAGCTACACCCATCAGGATTTCAACACGAACGAGATCGGCGCCGCGCTGGGACTGGGCAAGGATTATGCCTTTTCGCAGGATATTGTCGGCGCGAAACTGCGCGTGGCGGGCGATCTGGTCTATGATTCGCTGCCGGCGATCGCGGTCGGCGTGCAGTATAAGAAGAACGGGCAGGGCGACGTCGTGCGCGCGATCGGCGCGCGCCATGACGAGGGCGTGGATTATTATGCCACGGTCAGTCGGCTGTTTCTCTCCCGCTCCATCCTGCTGTCGGCGACGGCGCGCCTGACCAAGGCGAACCAGATGGGCCTGCTGGGCTTTGGCGGCGACAAGAATGGCGACTATGGCGTGGAGTTCGAAGGATCGGCTGCGTGGCAATTGTCGCCTGGTCTGGCCATTGGCGGCGAGTTTCGCAGCAAGCCCGACAATCTGGGCATCGCGCGGGAGGATGACTGGTTCGACGCCTTCGCCGCGCTGGCGCTCAGCCGCAACCTGACCGCGACGGTCGCCTATACCGATCTGGGTTCGATCGCGACGGTGAAGGGCCAGCGCGGCGTCTTCCTCTCGCTCCAGGCCGCCTTTTAAGGACTATTGAGATGTCGCTGATCCTTTCCCTGCTCCTGCTTCAGGCAGCGCCCCATGCCATGCCCGGCGAGGCGACTGTCGATCCCTATGTCGCCAGCAACGCCAATGCCGGCGCGACGCCCTTCACGGGCGATGCAATGGCCAGAGCCTTTCACGGTCAGGATGGCATCGGCCGGGTCGTCGACCATATGGTCACGCTGGCCTATGCCGACCCGGTCATCGGTGAGATATTCGTCAGCCATGACAAGGTCCGGCTGAAGCGGACTCTGGTCGAGCAATTCTGCTACATCCTCAACGCCGGCTGTTCCTATAGCGGCCGCGACATGGCCAATGCGCACAAGGATCTGGGCGTGCAGCGCAAGGATATGAACCGCCTGGTCGAACTGCTGCAACAGGCTATGCGCGACGAGAAGATCGATTTCCAGGCGCAGAACCGCTTCCTGTCGAAACTGGCCCCGATGCACCATGATGTGGTGGGACAATAGGGGCGCGGTTCGTCATTCGAACAGAAGCACGGGCTTGATCGCGACGCCGCTTTCGGAGTCGTGGAAGGCGTCGTTGATCGCGTCGAACGGATAGAAACGGATCAGCCGGTCGAATGGGAACCGCCCGGCCTGGTGCAAGGCTATAAGCTGCGGGATGAACCGCTTGGGGTCGGCGTCGCCTTCGACAATGCCCCGGATCGTACGCCCGCCGCTCATCACATGCGAGACGTCGGCCTGAAACAGCGTACCGGGTGCCGCTGCGCCGACAATGCCGCAAGTGCCGCGCAAGCCCAGCATCGCGATCCCCTGCTGGATCACCGCGGGCAGGCCGGTGCAGTCGAGCGCATGATCGACGCCGCCCGGCAGGGTTTCCAGCACGCGCGCGACGGGATCGTCGGTGCGGCCGTCGATCGTCAGGGTCGCGCCCAGTTCCGCCGCCAGCGCCAGCCGCTCCGGGTTCAAGTCCACAGCGACGATGGTCGTCGCACCCACCGCCTTGGCCGCCATGATCGCGGATAGGCCGACCGACCCCGCGCCCAGCACGACCACGCTCTGCTCCGGACGGACCTGAAGCGCGTTCATCACCGCGCCTGCGCCGGTCAATATGCCGCAGCCCAGCGGGCCGGCGATCCGCAGGTCGAAATCCTCAGGCACGACTACCGTGTTGCGGGCGTGACAGATCGCGTGGGTCGCGAAGGAAGATTGGCCGAAGATGTTGGCGAAGACCGGGCTGCCGTCGCTCGTGGCGAGGGCGGTGCTGCCATCGGGACGGGTGCCGAAGAAATTGCGCGGGAAAAATTCATGGCAATAGCTGCTGTGGTTCGAACAGCAAGTTGGACAGCTTCCACAGCTATTATAGCTCATCACCACAGGATCGCCGGGACGGATGTCGGTCACGCCATCGCCCACCTGCTCGACGATGCCGGCGCCCTCATGCCCCAGCACGACCGGCTGGGGTACCGGCACGCCCTGCTGCCACATGGTCGCGTCGGTATGGCACACGCCGGTGGCGACCAGCCGCACCAATATTTCGCCCGCGCGGGGTGGTTCGATGGTCAGCGATCGGATGACCATGGGGCGGTTCGATGCTTCAACGACGGCGGCGCGGATGTCCATTTTCGTCCTCTTCCGATTCCTCTCTAATAGATGGGACCGATATCAAATGCTGCATCGATGGCCAAGCGCTTGATGCATCCTCTACGGATTTTCCCAGGTGGCCTCGTAGAACATGGCGATAAAAAGCCAAATATTCTGCTTACTAGCCATATTTTTGCGGGCAGGGTGAATGTCATTCTTTGGCGCCAAGGGGATTGCCTTGCATAAACATATTCGCTAATGTGACCGATATCACGATAAAGCGGATGGCAGATCCGAGAGTGTTGGGAGGATGAAAATATGAATCTTCATTTGGTGTCTCGCTTCAAATACGGGCTTCTGGGCAGTGCGGCGCTGTGCGCCTTGGCCAATGTCGCGTCGGCGCAGGACGCCGCGCCGCCGCCCCAGCCGACGGAGGTCGATGACGCGGCGGCTGCCGACATCGTCGTCACCGGATCGCGCATCGCCCGATCGGGCTTCAACGCGCCGACGCCCGTTACCGTAGTCGGCGGTGAGCGGCTGGAGCAGCGCGCCATCACCAATGTCGGCGACGCGCTCAACGAACTGCCCTCCTTCCGTCCGCTGGTGACGCCGGCGACGCAGCAGGCGGTGGGTGGGAATATCGGCGCGCGCGTACTCGACCTGCGCGGCCTTGGCGCGACCCGGACGCTGGTGCTGCTCGACGGCAAGCGCTTCGTGCCGTCGACCACGCAGGGCACCATCGACGTCAATTTGATCCCCAGTTCGCTGGTGTCGCGCACCGAAGTCGTGACCGGCGGCGCGTCGGCCGCCTATGGCTCGGACGCGGTGGCGGGTGTCGTCAACTTCATCCTCGATCGCAACCTGACCGGCCTCAAAGGATCGATCCAGGCTGGCATATCCGACCGCGGCGATTATGCCGGGCAGAATGCGCAACTCGCCTGGGGCACGAAGTTCGCGGACGACAAGGGTCATTTCATGATCGCGGGCGAATATGATCGGTCGGACGGGATGGGCGATTGCTACACCCGCGACTGGTGTCCGCGCGAGCAGTTGATCGGCAACAGCCCGGCGGGATCGGGCGGCCTGCCCGCCAGCATCCGCGGCGGCCCGGCCGGCACCGGCACCATCTCGTCCGGCGGACTGATCGTCGCCAATTCCGGGCCGTTGCGCGGGCTGGCGTTCAACCCGGATGGCACGACGCACGCTTATGATTTCGGCACCATCTATGGCACCAATCCGTCGCCGCTGTTCACCAAGGGCGGCGAGGAGTCGGTGCGCAACGGTTTTCTGGACGGCATTCTCCTGATCCCGCCGGTCAAGCGTTTCGTCGGCTACAGCCAGGCATCCTATGAATTTTCCGATGCATTGAAGGCCAGTGTCGACCTGTCCTATGCCCGGTCGCAGGGCATGGTGATCGGATCGGTCGCCCGCACGACGCAGACGATCCAACGCAACAACGCCTATCTGCCCGACGGCGTCGCGGCGATCATGGACGCGAATGCCATCACGGCCTTCACCCTAGGCCGCGCGCTGATGGATCTGGGCGGATCGGTCAATCATAGCGACAACAAGACCTATCGGGCGGTGCTGTCGCTGGAAGGCAAGATCAGCGACAACTGGCGCTGGGACGCCTATTATCAATATGGCCGCAACAAGTTCCGCCAGGATTATAGCGGCAACGTCGTCGGGTCGCGGGTCACCAACGCGGCCAATGCGGTCAATGTGAACGGCCAGGTGGTGTGCGGCATCAATGCCGACGCCAGCAGCGCCAATGACGATCCCAACTGCGTGCCGATCAACCTGTTCGGCTCCGGCAATATCTCGCCGGAGGCCGCCGCCTATATCGCGCCGTCGGGCTATCAGACCACTGACACGACCGAGCATGTGGTCGCTGCCAACATCAACGGATCGCTGTTCGCGCTGCCGGGTGGCGACTTCTCGATCGCGGCGGGTGGCGAATATCGCAGCGACAAGGCGGTCGGCGCCGCCGACGCCCTGTCCACCGCCAACGCCTTCTGGTCGTTCAACGGCAAGGCGGTCAATGGCAGCATCCGCGTCGCCGAAGCCTATCTGGAGGCGCAGGCACCGATCCTGAAGGACGCGCCTTTCGCCCAGACGCTGGAACTGAACGGCGCGGTCCGCCGCACCCATTATCGCCGCTCCAGCCCTGGCCTGGACACCACGACGGTCAATGCCACCACCTGGAAACTGGGCGGCATCTATGCGCCGATCGAGGAAGTGCGTTTCCGCGTTACCCGGTCGCGCGACATTCGGGCGCCCAACCTGACCGAATTGTTCGGGCCGGTCACGCTGGGCCGCACGACGATCGTCGATCCGCTCAACAACGGCGCGCAGATTCAGGTCAACAGCTTCTCGGGCGCCAACCAGCAATTGTCGCCGGAAAAGGCCGATACCTGGACGGCGGGCGTGGTGCTGGCGCCCAAGGGCTTTTTGCGCAACTTCCGCTTCTCGGTCGACTATTATGACATCGACCTGCAGGGTGCGATTTCGACGCTGGGCGCGCAGGTGGTGGTCGATCGCTGCGCGGGCGGGCAGACGGCACTGTGCAACTTCGTCCAGCGCGATGCGTCGGGCACGCTCACCAGCGTCAGCGACGTGCTGCAGAATGTCAGCCAGGTGCGCAATCGCGGCATCGATTTCGAGGCGACTTATCGCACCGACGTCGGGTCGCTGGGCAGCCTGGACTTCCGCCTGCTGGCGACCCGTTATCTCAAGCTGGAGATTGGCGGCATCGACCGGACGGGCCAGACCGGCTATCGTCCGGGCACTACCACCGGCGTTCCCGACTGGATCGTGGACGGCACGGTCCTATGGGATCTGGGCAGCGTCGCATTGAACCTGCACGGCAAATATATACCCAAGGGCGTGTTCGACACGACCCTGGTCGGCCCGGAGGATGATGGCTATGCGCCCGGCCTGCCCAACAGCGTCAACAGCAACCGTGTTGCCGGCCGCTTCTATCTCGACCTTGGCGCGACGGTGAAGGTGAACGACCAGTTCGAACTGTTCGGCGTGGTCAACAACCTGCTCGACAAGGACCCGCCGCTCGCCGCCAGCGCGCAGGGGGCCACCAACCAGGTCTATTTCGATCCGATCGGCCGCTACTTCAAGGTCGGCGCGCGCGTCCGCATGTAATTGGTTCAACAAAGGAAACTGGCAAGCACATGGCAAAGAAGACACTGCAACAATTGCTCGAAACCAGCGACAAGTGCATCGTCGCCCCCTGCGTCTATGACTGTGCGTCGGCGCGGGCGGTGGAGATGGTCGGCTTCGAAGCGATGATGCTGTCGGGCGGCGAAGTGTCGATCGCGATGAACGGCGTGATCGACTATGGTTTCAGCAACCTGACCGATGTGGAATGGATCACCAGCCGCATCAGCCAGACATCGCCCATTCCGCTGGCCGCCGATATCGAGGATGGCTTTGGCGGGCCGCTGGCCGTCTATCGCAGCGCCCGGCGCATGGCGATGGCGGGGGCGACCGCGCTCCAGCTGGAGGATGCCGATGATATGGAGGAATCCACCGGCCTGCTGCCGCGCGAACGCTATCTGGAAAAGGTGCGGGCGGCGCTCGCGGCGCTGGAGGGCACCAACTGCTTCCTGATCGCGCGGACCAATGCCGACCCGGAAACGCAGATGGACGAAGGCTGCGAGCGGATGCGGCTGGCGCATGAACTGGGCGCCAAGATGACCACCGTGGTTAAGATCGGTACGCTGGAACATGCCCAATATGTCTCGTCCAGGGTGCCGGGCTGGAAGATGTTCCCCGACGTGCGCAACATCAACGGCAAGCCCGCGGTGACGGTGGATGACATCTATCCGCTCGGCTTCAACATGATGACGATGCACTATACGCTGAAAGCTGCGATGGACGGGATGCTGGAACATGGCATCAGGAACTTCGCTCAGCAGGGCTGCGACTATACCTGCGAGAAGGTGGACGCGACCGGCATCATGGGCATGAGCGCCACGCCGCTGTTCGATCCGCAAAGCTATATGGAACTGGAGGGCCGTTTCTCCGGTCGCGCCAAGGAATACACGATCGTCGGCAATCAGGTCGAAAGCTTCCCAGACGGCTTCGTCCGCTCCTCGATCGACGACCGCCTTTAAGGCTTGAACCCTCTCCCCTGGAAGCCCGGTCGACTGCACGCGACCGGGCTTTTTTTGTGCGCGTCGTAGGAAGGTCGGCGCTTAACTTCGCACATTTCCCGCTGAATGCGGCATTTTGGAACAAATGTTGGACATTTTATGTGGTGGCGGGTGTGGGGCGCGGACGGTGTGAAAGAGCGGGATTCAGGATAGCAGATTGGGTGGAGGTAGGACAGGATTTCGGGTGGGGTCGTTCATCATGGCTATTTGGAGACTGCCTCTCGACGCTGATATATTACACGAGCGGGAGGGGCGGGCCACGGGAGAGGCTCTGACGTAATCAGAATGCGAATCTCAAGCTGCTCGAAGCTGCTTTGTAGCGCATCCCATTCCGTTCCGAAGTCTTCGATTTCTTCTCGATCTTCGGCATCTTCGTGGGCAAGCACGAACGATATCAGCCATAATTGACCGTTATGATCAAGTGTGACTCGTCGAAGGTTGGGTGATGGCAGGCCAAGCATGGCTTGCACAGCAGTCAGTGATTGCAGATTCCACTCTTGCAGTGCTGGCATGATCGTCATGCAAGATTCTTAGCGTCAGATCGGAGTTATATAAATAGCCGATATCTTTCACCTCCAATCGTCATGCTGAACTTGCTTCAGCATCCATCGTGCCGCCGAGTGCTTCGCTCAATTCGGAAAAATGGACCCTGAAACAAGTCCGGGGTGACGGTGCGTTCTGGCGCTGATGTAAGCGCCTTATCCTTCGATCCCCGCCTGCCTTAGCGCCCTGTACGGCTTTAGCGCCAGCAACAGCAGCACGCACATGATCGGGGCGGCGCAGCCGACGACGATGGCGAGGGAATAGCGGATGTCGGTGGGGGCGGTGAAGAGATGGTCGGTCATGAAGCCGATCACCACCGGGCCGATGCCGATCCCGACCAGCGAGATCACCATGATGTAGAGCGCCGTCACTTGGCCCCGCGCGCGGTTGGGGAGGATGAGTTGCAGCGCGGTGCCGGCGCAGGGGACGGGCATGCAGCTGAGGAACATCGCCGGCGCGATCAGCGCCAGCGCGGCCCAGGCGTTGGGCATCAATGGGGCGAGCGTGCCGAAGATGCCGCAGGCGAGGAAGCCGAAGGCTGCGACGCGCAGATGGGCGTCGACATGACCGGCGCGGGTCAGCCGGTCGCTGAGCCAACCGGCGAAATAGGTGCCGCCCGTGCCGCAGATCATCATGATGAGGCCGAAGCCGATGCCGACCTGCGCCGGGGTCCAGCCATAGACGCGGGCGAACAGCGCCGGCGTCCAGACATTGTACGCGAAGTTCACCACCGTCACCATCGAGAAGCCGGCGAACATCAGGGTGAGTGCGCGGCGGCGGGCGCGGATGACGCCCAGCACTTCGGCTATCGTGAGCGGCGTCGTGCCGCCGGGCCCACGCCGTTCCGGCTCCTTCATGAAGAGCAGCAGTGGTGCGAGCAGCAGGCCGGGTGCGCCGACGATCAGGAAGGCGGCCTGCCAGGGTTCCAGGCCAAAGGGCAGGCCGGTGCCGTGCCAGCGTTCGGTGAGCGACTGGAGCAGCTTGCCCCCGGCCATGAAGGCGAGGCCGATGCCGAACGGGGCGCTCAGGAAAAAGATGCTGACGGCGCGGCCGAGCTTTTCGGGCGGGAACAGGTCGCTGAGCAGCGAAAGGCCGCTGGGCGTGACGCTGGCTTCGCCGCAGCCGACCGCGACGCGCGAGAGGAAAAGTTGCGAGAAGTTGCGGGACAAACCCGACGCCATGGAGGCGAGGCTGAAGAAGAAGAGGCTGATGCCCAGCACGATGCGCCGTTCATAGCGGTCGGCCAGGCGGCCGAGCGGCACCGCGCCCAACGTATAGAAGATGCCGAACGCCACGCCCTGCAACAGCGCGAAGCTGGTGTCGTCCAGGCCGAATTCCGCCTTCACCGGCTCGACGGTCAGGTTGAGGACGACGCGGTCGAACTGCGACGCGATCGAGGCGAGCGACAGCAAAAGCGCGACGGTCCAGGCGCGGCGCGGGTTCGGCCATGGGCGGACATCGGCAGTATCGGGAACTGGGATGTCCGGCTGGGGCATCAGGGCCATGGTCTTCCTCTCGTCTTGCGGGCTGGCGACGGCAGCCTCTTTATGATGGGGGCAGCGCGTCTGCGATCCGGCGGACCTGCTCGGCGACGGGCAGATTGCCGTCGATGACAAGCACGCTTTCGTCCGGGCCGGGCGGCTCCAGCGTGGCAAGCTGGCTGTCGAGCAGGGAGGTCGGCATGAAATGGGCGGGCCGCTGGCTCATGCGCCGTTCCAGATCGGCGCGCGACAGATGGGGCAGGGCGAACAGCACATCGCCCACCTGCTGCCGGATCAGGTCGCGATAGTCGCGCTTGAGCGCGGAGCAGGAGGCGACGGCGCCCTGCCGCGAGGCGGTGAGGGCAGTCGCGACATTGCGCAGAAAGGGCTGGCGCGCCTCGTCGTCGAGCGGAATGCCGGCGGTCATGCGGGCGACATTTTCGGGCGGGTGGCAGAGGTCGCCCTCCACGAAGGTCCAGCCCAGATGCTGCGCCAGCGCCTCCGCCAAAGTGGACTTGCCGCAGCCCGCCACACCCATCACCACGACGGCGCGGGTCATGCCGGCTGCTCGCCGTCCATGTCGAACAGGCGCATATAGGCGACGCTGTCGGCCGGGCCGAGGCCGCCGGCGACGGCCATGCGGTGCAGATCGGCGATCAGCGAGGTGACGGGCAGCGGCGTGCGGGTGGCGAGCGCGGAAGCTTGCACCGTCTCCAGATCCTTGAGCATATTGTCGATCCGGCCGGTCGGCGAATAGTCGCGCCGGGCCATTTTCGCCATATATTCCTGGAGGATACGGCTGTCGGCGCGGCCACCGGCGAGCGCGGCGGGGATCAGGGTGGCATCCACGCCATGCGCCTCGGCAAAGCGGACGGCTTCTGCCACCGCCATGATATAATTGGCGCACAATATCTGGTTGATGAGCTTGACCGTCTGGCCCGCGCCCGGCGCGCCGAAGCGGGTTATGTTGGCGGACAGCAGGTTCAGCACCGGCCGGGCGCGATCGACATCCTCCGTCGCGCCGCCGACCATGAGGGTCAGCTTGCCCCGCGCGGCGGCGGGTGCGCCGCCCGACAGGGGGGCATCGACCCAGCCCATGCCGGTCTCGTCGCGCAGGCGTTGCGCCAGGGCGGCGGTGCGGTCTGCGGCGATGCTGGACATGTCGATCAGCAATTTGCCCACGTCCGCCGCTTGCGCGACGCCATCGGGGCCGAAGATGGCCCGTTCCACGATGGCGGCGCTGTTGAGGCTGATGATGACATGGCTGGCATGAGCTGCGGCATCGCGCGCGCTGGCGGCGGCGGTGGCGCCGCGGGCGACCAAGGGCGCCATCTGCACGGGATCGCGGTCGTAGAGGTGGAGGCCGACCCCGCTATCGAGCAGGCGACCGGCGATCGCCGATCCCATCACGCCCACGCCGATGACCGCAAGCTGCATATTATCTGTCCCTTACCGAAGCGCGCTCGACGATGCGCAGGCCGACATCGAGGGTCGATGGGGCCGGGGTGGCGTCGCTGGCGAGCAGATCGACCAGCATCTTGCCGGTGCGCAGCCCCAGCGCGTGAAAATCGACGTGGATGGTGGTGAGCGCCGGGTTGATTTCCCGGCCGATCTCGAAATCGCCGAAGCCCATGATGGAGATATCGTCGGGGATGCGCAGGTTCATCCGCTGCGCCTCCATCACCGCGCCGACGGCGGACAGGTCCGACACGGCGAAGATCGCCTCTATGTCCGGCTGCCGTTCGACCAGCGCGCGGAAGGCGGCGGCGCCGTGGTGGAAGCTGACCGGGGCGGTGCCGTGGCGCAGCACGCCGTCGGTCGAACGGCGGGCCAGGCGCAGTTCTTCCTCGAAACCGCGCATACGCTCTTCGCCGCGATGGTCGGTCACTTCGCCTTCGGGCGAGGCGGCGATCGCGCCGATCCGGGTGAAGCCGCGATCGAGCAGATAGCGCGCGGCGGTGCGGCCGACCTGATAGTTGGAAAAGCCGATCGCATGTTCGATCGGCTGGCTTGGCAGGTCGGCAATTTCCACCACCGGCACGTCGGCGGCCATCAACATGCGCGACGCATTGCGCCGGTGCATGGCGCCGGTCAGCACGATCGCTTCGGGGCGGCGGGCGAGCAGGTTGAGGAGCTGCCGCTCCTCTTCCGCCATGTCATAGTCGGTATAGGCGATCAGCAGGTGATAATTGGCCTCCCGCAGCGCTTCGGTCAGGCCGTGGGCGACCGCGGCGAAGTTGGCGTTGGTCAGCGTCGGCAGCATCAGCGCAATGAAGCCGGTGCGGCGGCTCGACAGGCTGCCGGCGGTCTTGTCAGGGACATAGCCCAGGTCCGCCACCGCCTTGAGCACCTTGTCGCGCGTGGTGGGCAGCACCAGTTCGGGATCGCTCAGCACCCGCGACACCGTCATGCGCGATACGCCCGCCAGACGCGACACGTCGCGGATGGTCGGTCGCTGCGACGCGCGCCGGCCGGGTTTCGGTTCGGCAGGGGCGGCGGTATCGCGGGGGGGACGGCTCATGAGCGGGGCTTTCCTGATGGCTGCTATCCGTGTCGCATATCAGCGTCAGGCGGTGGCGGCCACTGCGTTGCCGCCGCTGATGGCGTGGTAGAAGCGGCCCTCGAACATCTCCAGCAGCTCCAGCGTCAGGGCGCGTGCCTGGGTGCGGATGGGGGAGGCCAGCGCCTCCTCCAGCGCGGCGAGCGAGGGATAGTCGACCTGCTGCATCATCGCGATCGGCGGCGCGCCGTCATCGACCTGATCCACGAAGAAGAGGCGGACGTTGCTGCCATGGGGGAACTGGCCCCAGAGCGGGGCGAGGCGGGTGCGGACGTCCTCGCGGAAACGGTCCTCGAAACCCGGCTTGATCGTGCCCTCGAAAATGGCGGTGCGTGTGATCACAGGATATCCTCGTTGATGGCGATGTGCAGTTTGACGAAGCGCGAGCGGTCGCCGGCCTGTTCGAAGGCATCGACCGAGCGGTCGAGCGGGAAGGTGCCCGACAGGATCGGGCTGACGTCGATGGCGCCGCTGACGATCAGGTCGACGGCGAGGCGGAATTCGCCATTGGCGCGGAAGGCGCCGACAAATTCGATCTCGCGCGATTGCAGCGGGTTGACCGGGATCGGCGCGGTGCCGGGGGGCAGCATTCCGACCTGGACGATGCGGCCGCCGCGCCGGACGATGGGGAAGAGCGAGAGCAAGGCCGACGGCGCGCCGGAGGCTTCGAAGGCGACGTCGAAATGACCGGCGGGGCTGGCATAGGTGCCGAGTCCGTCCGGGTCGCGCGCGACGTTGATCGTGCCGGTCGCGCCCATATGGTCGCGCGCGACGGCAAGTGCGGCATCCTCGACATCGGTGCAGACCACTTCGATTGCGCCGGCATATAGGGCGCAGCGCGCGGTCAGCAGGCCGATCGGGCCGGAGCCGGTGACGATGACGCGCTTGCCCAGCAGTGGCCCGGCGCGGTTCACGGCGTGGAGACCGACCGACAGGGGTTCGGCGACGGACAAGGCGAGCAGGTCGGTGTCGGCCGGGACGGGAATGATCTGGTCGCCGCGCAGGATCAGCGTCTGCGCGAAGCCGCCCTGGACATGGGGGAAGCGACCCGCGCTGCCCAGGAAGACCATGTCGGTGCAGAGGTTCATGCGGCCGGCGCGGCAATAGTCGCAGGTGAGGCAGGGGCGGCTGGGGTCGAGCGCGGCCTTCATGCCCGGCGCGACATGGGTCACGGCCGATCCGGTTTCGACGACGACGCCTGAAATCTCATGCCCTAACGCCATCGGTTCGCGCACCGCGAAATCGCCCACGGCGCCACGATGATAATAGTGCATGTCCGATCCGCAGATGCCGCCATAGGCGACGCCGACGCGTACCTCGTCAGGCGCCAGGGCGCGCTCCGGGCGGGCCTCCACCCGCAGATCCTTCTTCCCATGACATATTGCAGCCAGCATAACGCTCTCCTTACATGGGACCGATATCATTTGGCACATATGATCGCAATATCCAATATTTGCGACGATATGACAATTTTCAAGATTGCAATGTGACCGGTCACGTAATAGGCAAAAAGCGTGATGGAGGTTTGTGACTATGTCTTTTTTCAGTCTTGATGGCCGCACCGCACTGGTGACCGGCGCGGCGCGTGGCATCGGTTTCGCGATCGCCGACGCGCTGGGCCAGGCGGGCGCGCGTGTCGTCCTGAACGGGCGCAGCCAGGATGCGCTGGATGCCGCAGCCGTGATCCTGCGGGACAAGGGCGTGGATGTCGCGACCAGCCTGTTCGACGTCACCGATCAAACTGCGGTCAAGGCCGGCATCGCCGCGGTGGAGCGGGATGTCGGAGCGATCGATATCCTCGTCAACAATGCCGGCATCCAGCGCCGCGCGCCGCTCGACAGATTCGATGATGATGACTGGCGCGACCTGATGGCGACCAATCTGGACAGCGTCTATTATGTCAGCAAGGCGGTCGCGCCGCACATGATCGCCCGCGGGCAAGGCAAGATCATCAATATCGGCAGCGTCCAGTGCGAACTGGCCCGTCCCGGCATCGCGCCCTATACCGCCAGCAAGGGCGCGGTGAAGAATCTGACCAAGGGCATGTGCGCGGACTGGGCGCGGCATGGATTGCAGGTCAATGCGATCGGGCCGGGCTATTTCGACACGCCGCTCAACAAGGCATTGGTGGAAGATCCGGTGTTCGACGCCTGGCTGTGCCAGCGCACGCCCGCCGGGCGGTGGGGCAAGCTGGAGGAACTGCACGGCGCGGCCGTCTTCCTTGCCTCCTCCGCCTCCAATTTCGTGAACGGCCAGACCATCTATGTCGATGGCGGCATCCTGTCGGTGATTTGAGGAGTGACTATCATGGCCGACACGATCGCATTGCAGCTTTGCCCGCTGTCCGAGTATCTGGAAGCGGAACTGGCCGCCCGCTGCCCGTCGCTGCGCTGGTTCGAGATGGACGATGCGGCGCGGACTGGCTGGCTGGAGGCGAATGCTGGCAAGGTGGCGCTGGTGGTGACCGGCGGGCATCTGGGCTGTTCCAACGATCTGATCGCGGCATTGCCGTCGCTCAAGCTGATCGCCATCAACGGCGTGGGCTATGACAAGGTCGATGTGGCCTTCGCCAATGGGCGCGGCGTCGATGTCAGCACCACGCCCGATGTGTTGACCGATGATGTCGCCGACCTGGCGGTGGGCCTGACGATCGGCCTGCTACGCCGCCTGCCCGCGGCCGATCGCTTCGTGCGCGATGGCCGCTGGATGGAGGAGGCGTTCCCGCTGGGACGTAAGGTCAGCGGCCGACGCTTCGGCATCGTCGGGCTGGGCCGGATCGGCCGGGCGATCGCCGATCGCCTGAGCGGCTTTGGCACGGTGGCCTATCATGGCCGGTCGGCCAAGGACGCGCCCTATCGCTTCGAATCCGATCTGGCGGCGCTGGCGCGCGAGAGCGACATTTTGGTGCTGGCCTGCGCCGCGACCGAGGCGACCCGCAACCTGATCGACGCCGGCATCCTGACGGCGCTGGGAGCCGAGGGCTATCTGGTCAATGTCGCGCGCGGATCGGTGGTGGACGAGGCGGCGCTGATCGCGGCGCTGCACAGCGGCGGCATCGCAGGCGCAGCGCTCGATGTGTTCGCGGAAGAGCCGTCGGCCCCGGCCGGCCTGATCGCCAGCGACCGGACGCATCTGGCCCCGCATATCGCCAGCGCGACGGTGGAGACGCGGATCGCCATGGCCGATCTGGTGCTCGCCAATGTCGATGCGCTGCTGGCCGGAAGGCGGCCGCCCACGGCGCTGGACCTGTCATGACCGGGCGCGTCGCGGTCATCACCGGCGCGGGCAGCGGCATCGGCTGCGCCGTGGCGATCGCGCTCGACCGGCGCGGCTATCGGCTGGCGCTGGCCGGGCGACGGGCCGACAGTCTGGCGGAGACGCGCGCCTTGATGGATGGGGACGGGGAGGCGCATGTGCTGGTCCCGACCGACGTCACCGATGCGGCCAGCGTGGCGGCTTTGTTCGAGGCCACGGTGGATGCGTTCGGCCGGGTCGACCTGCTGTTCAACAATGCCGGGGTCAATGTGGTGGACGTGCCGATCGACCAACTGGCGGAGGGCGACTGGCGGCGGGTGATCGACACCAACCTGACCGGGGCCTTCCTCTGCCTGCAGGCGGCCTTCCGTGCGATGAAGGCGCAACAACCGCAGGGTGGCCGGATCATCAACAACGGGTCGATTTCCGCCCATAGCCCGCGGCCCCGATCGATCGCCTATACCGCCAGCAAACATGCGATCACCGGGATTACCAAATCGGCGGCGCTGGACGGGCGGCCGTTCGGCATCAGTTGCAGCCAGATCGACATCGGCAATGCCAGCAGCGCCATGGGCCAGCGCATGTCCGCGGGCGTGCCGCAGGCCAATGGCGAATGCGCGCCCGAACCGGTGATGGACGTGGCGCAGGTGGGCGAGGCGATCGCCTATATGGACGGCCTGCCGCCAGAAGCGACGGTGCAGTTCATGACGCTGATGGCGACCAACATGCCCTTCGTCGGGCGCGGCTGAGGGCCGGGCTTACGTCCTGCAAGCCCGGTCGGTCCAGTCGGTTCAGCGGTCCGCCTTGTCCGCGGCCTGGCGCGCGGCGCGTTGCCGGGCGTCGGTCGCGGTCACGATGCCGTCCTTGTCCTTGTCCAGCACGCCGAAGCGGACATGGGTCTGGCGAATCTGGCGCTGCCGTTCCTCGACTTTCTTCTCTTCGCCGCGCCCGGATGCGGCGGGAGGAAGGGCGGGTGCAGGTCCGCTTCGTCCTCGACCGCGCCGGCATGTTGCTGGAAGGGGCGATCGTCCGGGGATCGGGCCATGCCGTGCTGGACGAGGAGGCCGAAGCGAGGCTGCGCCGCGCCTCCCCCTATCCGCGCCCGCCCGCCGAATTGCCCGGCGAGCGCAGGGAATTTACCGTGCCGATCAAGTTCATCCTGCCGGTCTGAGCGGGATGGCCGCGCCATTGCGCGCGCCGATGCCCGCCAGGCTCGCTTTGCAATCAGTCTGTCACGGACGCGATCTAGCAAGGGTTCCATTGACATTCCGCCCGACCGGGAGACGATTCGGATGAACGCGACGATCGCAATGGAAGGGCGCAGCGTCCGCCCGGACCTCGACAAGGGGCTGGGCCTCGCCGGGACTGTGGGCATCGGGGCCGCGATTGTCGTCGCGCTGCTCTACGTCGCCTACAGCATCTATGCCGACGCCAGCCTGGCAGGGGTTCAGGCCACGACCTATCTGCCGTTCATCCTGCTGTTCATCGCCCTGCTCATCGCGCTGGGCTTCGAGTTCGTGAACGGTTTCCACGACACCGCCAATGCGGTCGCGACGGTGATCTATACCAATGCGATGCCGGCCAATGTCGCGGTGGTATGGTCGGGCTTCTTCAATTTCCTCGGGGTGCTGTTGTCGAGCGGGGCGGTGGCGTTCGGGATCGTCTCGCTGCTGCCGGTGGAACTGATCCTGCAGGTGGGATCGAGCGCCGGTTTCGCCATGGTGTTCGCGCTGCTGATCGCGGCGATCCTGTGGAATCTGGCCACCTGGTGGCTGGGCATTCCTTCGTCCAGTTCGCACACGCTGATCGGATCGATCATCGGCGTGGGCGTCGCCAATGCGATGATGCACGGCAAGAGCGGGACGGCGGGCGTCGACTGGAGCAAGGCGACCGAGATCGGCCAGGCGCTGCTGCTGTCGCCGCTGATCGGGTTCGGCATGGCGGCGCTGCTGTTCATCGCGATGAAGATCCTCGTGCGCAAGGAAGAACTGTATCAGGAGCCCAAGGACGGCGTCCCGCCCCCGCCCTGGATACGCGCGCTGTTGATCTTCACCTGCACCGGCGTCAGCTTTGCCCATGGCTCCAATGACGGGCAGAAGGGCATGGGCCTCATCATGCTGATCCTGATCGGCACGGTGCCCACCGCTTATGCGCTGAACCGTGCGGTGCCGGAACGCTATGCGATCGAGTTCCATCACAATTCGATCGCCGCGGTCCAGGCGCTGGGCGTCAGGCCGGCCGCTGACGCCGATCCTGCACAGGCGCGCCAGGCCGTCACCCGCTATATCGCCGACAAGCGCGTGTCGGACGCGACCGTCCCGGCGCTGGCCGTGCTGATCCAGGATGTGGACCGTCAGGTGCTGGAATATGGATCGCTGGCGAAGGTGCCGGCCGCCGCCGTCAGCAATATCCGCAACGATATGTATCTGGCGTCCGAAGCGATCAAGCGGTTGGGCAAGGACAAGGAAGCCGCGCTGCCGCAGGCCAGCGGGACGGCGCTGACCGCCTATAAGGGGTCGCTGGATGCGGGCACGCGCTTCATCCCGACCTGGGTGAAGGTCGCGGTCGCCTTCGCGCTGGGTCTGGGCACCATGGTCGGGTGGAAACGGATCGTCGTCACCGTGGGCGAAAAGATCGGCAAGTCGCATCTCACCTATGCGCAGGGCGCGTCCGCCGAACTCGTGGCGATGGGAACGATCTTCGGCGCGGACCATCTGGGGCTGCCGGTTTCGACCACCCATGTGCTGTCGTCCGGCGTCGCCGGCACCATGGCGGCGAACCGGTCGGGCTTGCAGATGAACACCATCCGCAACCTGTTGATGGCCTGGGTGCTGACCCTGCCGGTGTCGATCGGCCTTGCCGGGCTGCTCTACATGCTCTTCTCCCGGATTTTCTGAGGGGGCGCGCCATAGCGACGGACGAAGAACCGATTTTCCGCGTCCCCGTGCCGGACCAGGGCATGGGGCCGGGCCTTATCTGGGGCCTCGATTTTTCGGGCGACGGCGGCGTGAGCCCCGTCGCCCGATGCGATTCGGATCAAGGCGGCAGGTTTCGCTGGCTGCATCTCAACCTGGCCGACCATGGCACGCGCCGATGGATCGCCCACTCGGAAGCGTTTTCGCCGCAGATCGGCGATCTGCTGCTGTCTCCGGAAACGCACCAGCAGGCAGTGGTCGAGGGCGACAGCGTCGGCTGCGTGCTGCATGATTTCGAACGGGACTTCGACGTGGCGGATACCGAACGGATCGGCGCGCTGCGCATCGCGCTGACGCCTAGCCTGATGCTGACGACGCGGCTGCATCCGCTGCGATCGGCCGATATCGCCCGGCGCCGACTGGAACGGGGCGGCGGGGTCACGATCAACGGGCCGGCGCAGGCGCTGGACCTGCTGGTGGGCGCTATCACCGCCAATATCGCGGAGATCGCCCGCTCGCTCAGCCAGGATGTGCAGACGGCGGAGGATGGGCTGCTCGACGGTCGCCATCCACCCGCCCCGCGCGACCTGATCCGAATCCGTCGCCGCCTGGCGCAGCTTCATCGATTGCTGATCGGAATGCGCGGGGTGTTCCAGCGGCTGGAAGAGGATGAGGAACTGCCCGAACCGCTATTGGCCACGGTCGAAAAACTGGCCCAGCGGCTCCAGTCGCTCGATGCCGACATATTGGGGGTTCAGGCCCAGTTGCGCCAGTTGCGGGACGAGGTGGACATCCAGGCGGCGCAGCGCACCAACCAGAATCTCTACATGCTCTCGATCGTGACCGCGTTGATGCTGCCCGCCACGCTGGTCACGGGCCTGTTCGGCATGAACACCGGCGGGATGCCGCTGGCCGATGGCCCGCATGGCACGCTGGTCGCGACGCTGATCGCGGCGAGCGCCGCTGGCGTCACCTATTGGCTGCTGCGCTGGATGGGCTTCATGCGGCGCTAGCCGGCGTGACGCGCGGGCAAGCTGGACAGGCTTCAGAAGCGGTCGGGAACGATCATCTCCGGCGGCACGGGGTGGCGGTTATAGTCCGCATGCCGCACCCGGTCGGGCAGCACCACCGGCATCTTGGGCACATCCTCATAGGGAATCTGGTCCAGCAGATGCGCGATGCAGTTGATGCGCGCGCGCTTCTTGTCGACCGCCTCTACCACCCACCAGGGCGCTTCGGGGATATGGGTGCGTTCCAGCATCGCTTCCTTGGCGCGGGTATAATCTTCCCAGCGGCGGCGCGATTCCACGTCCATGGGCGACAATTTCCACTGTTTGAGCGGATCGTGGATGCGCATGGCGAAGCGGAACTGCTGTTCGTCGTCGGTGATGGAGAACCAATATTTGATCAGGAGGATGCCCGAGCGCACCAGCATCCGCTCGAATTCCGGCACGGACCGGAAAAATTCCTCCACATCCGTCTCCGAGCAAAAGCCCATCACCCGCTCGACGCCGGCGCGATTATACCAGCTGCGATCGAACAGCACGATCTCCCCCGCAGCCGGCAGATGGGCGGTATAGCGCTGGAAATACCATTGGGTGCGTTCGCGTTCGTTGGGCGCAGGCAGCGCGGCGACGCGGCAGACCCGCGGGTTCAGGCGCTGGGTGATGCGCTTGATCGCGCCGCCCTTGCCGGCCGAATCGCGGCCCTCGAACAGCACGACGACCTTCAGCCCCTTGTGCACGACCCAATCCTGGAGCCGCACAAGTTCATGCTGCAGGCGGAACAGTTCGCGGAAATAGACGCGGCGCTCCATCTGCTGGCGCTCGGGATGCTCCTCCATGTCGGCGAGCATCGTCTCCAGCCGATCCTCGTCGATCTCCATCTCCAGCTCTTCGTCGAAACTGTCGGCGATCTCCGCTTTGATACGTTCCATGGCGAAGCCGGACTGGTCTTCCAAGTGCATGTGCGGCCCTTCCGATGCGTCAGCGATGACGCCTTCGTCGCATGGCCCGATGACATTATGTTGACGGGGGCAAGACCGGCGGGCCCTGGCGCCGGCCGGTGGGAAAGGGGAGGGCGCCATGGACGTCCTCCCCCCCTTCGCTTCAGTCTTGTGGGCGTTCCATCTCCACCGGTGGATGCGCGTCCAAGGGCATGGCGCGCCGACCCCAGCGGGCATAGAGCGTCGGCAGAACGAACAGGGTCAGCAAGGTGGCCGAGATGAGGCCGCCGATGACGACGGTGGCGAGGGGCTTTTGCACTTCCGCCCCCGCGCCGCTGCCCAGGGCCATGGGCACGAAGCCGAGGCTGGCGACGAGGGCGGTCATCACCACCGGCCGGAGCCGCTGGATGGCGCCGATGCGGGCCGCTTCCGCCCGCGCCATGCCCTGCCGCATCAGCGCATGGATGGACGACACCATCACGAGGCCGTTCAGGACCGCGATGCCCGACAGGGCGATGAACCCCACCGCCGCCGAGATCGAGAAATCCATGCCGCGCAGGAACAGCGCCAGCACGCCGCCCACCAGGGCCAGCGGCACGCCGGTGAACACGATCGCCGCGTCCCTTGCCGACCCAAGGGCGCCGTAGAGGAGCAGGAGGATGAGGATGAAGCAGGCGGGGATCACCAGTTGCAGGCGTTCGCGCGCGGACGCCAGATTTTCGAACTGGCCACCCCATTCCAGATAGGCGCCCGCGGGCAGGCGAACCTGCTCCGCGATGGCGGCCTGGGCGTCTCCGACCACGCCGGCGATGTCGCGGCCCCGCACATTGGCCTGCACCACGACGCGGCGCTTGCCATTTTCGCGGCTGATCTGGTTGGGACCGTCCACGATCCGGATGTCCGCGACGCTGGCCAGGGGGACGAACTGCCCATCGGGCGTCGGCAACTGTAGCTGCCGCAAGCCATGGAAGTCGGCGCGTTGCGCTTCCGACAGGCGGATCACGATCGGGAAGCGACGATCGCCCTCGAAGATCATCCCCGCTTCCCGGCCGCCCAGGGTGGCTGACACCATGGCGTGTACATCCTGCGCCGTTACGCCCAGACGCGCCATCGCGTCGCGATTGACCCGGATGTCGAGCATCGGCAGGCCCGTGGTCTGCTCGACCTTGACGTCCGCGGCGCCCTGCGTCCGGCGCAGGACGCCGGCGATCTTCTCGGCCGTGGCGTTCATGGTGTTGAAATCGTCGCCGAACACCTTGATCGCGACATCGCCGCGAACGCCGGCGATCAGCTCGTTGAACCGCATCTGGATCGGCTGGGTGATTTCATAGGCATTGCCGGGGAACCGGCCGAGCGCCTTTTCCAGCCGGTCGACTAGCTGGGCCTTGGTGAGGCCCTGATCCGGCCATTCGCTGCGCGGCTTGAGGATCACGATCATGTCGGTGGCGTTGGGCGGCATCGGGTCGGACGCCAGTTCCGCAGTGCCGGTCTTGGAGAAGACGAACTTCACCTCCGGCTGTTTCGCCATCATCTTTTCTATGGGCGCCTGCATCGCCTGGCTCTGCTGCACCGAGGTCGCGGGAATGCGCAGCGCCTGGATCAGCAGGTCGCCTTCGTCGAGTTGCGGCAAGAACAGCTGGCCCAGCGACAGGAAGGCGGCGATTGCCAGCAGGAAGCCACCGACACCCACCCCAATGGTGAGCGTCGGCCGACCCATGGCCTTGTCCAGCCCCGGCGCATAGCGCCGGCGCAGCCAGCCCATGATGCGGCCTTCCTTCTCGTCGATGCGATTGGACAGCCAGATGGCGATCGCCGCGGGCACGGCGGTCAGGGACAGGACGAACGCGAAGGCGAGCGCGATGATGACGGTCAGCGCCATCGGCACGAACGTCTTGCCTTCGACCCCGGTGAGGGTGAGCAGCGGGACATAGACGAGGATGATGATCGCCTGGCCATAGACCGAGGGACGGATCATCTCGCGCGCGGCCGCCGCCACGGTGGCAAGGCGTTCATCGACCGAAAGAAGGCGGCCTTCGCGATGCTGCCTGTCGGCCATGCGCCGCAGCGCATTTTCCACGATGATGACCGCGCCGTCCACGATCAGGCCGAAATCCAGTGCGCCCAGGCTCATCAGGTTGGCCGACACGCCGAAGCGGAACATGCCGAAGCCCGTCAGCAACATGGTAACGGGGATCACCGCCGCTGCGATCAGGGCGGCGCGGAAGTTGCCGAGCAGGGCGAAGAGGACGATGATGACGAGCAGCGCGCCTTCGCCGAGATTCCTCGCGACCGTTTTGATGGTCGAATTGACCAGCGCAGTCCGATCAAGCACCGGCTGCACGATGACGTCCGGCGGCAGCGAGGCATTGATCGCCTTCAGCCTGTCCGCAACGGCGATGGCGACGTCGCGGCTGTTCTCGCCGATCCGCATGATGGCGGTGCCGACGACGACTTCGGTGCCATTTTCGGATGCCGAACCCATGCGGATGGCCTGACCGGTCTTGACCGTCGCCACCTGGCCCAGCGTGACGGGCACGCCCGCCCGTGTGGCGACGACGATGCGCGAGAGTTCGGTGGCGTTGCGGATCAGGGCATCGGAGCGGACCGCCAGTCCTTCGCCATTGCGATCGACGAAGCCGCCGCCCACGCTGCTGTTGTTGCTTTCCAGCGCGGTGCCGAGATCGGTTAGGCTGAGGCCGAGCGCGGCCAGCCGCTGGACGTCGGGAACGACCTGAAACTGCTTCACATAGCCGCCGATGGAATCGATGCCGGCCAGCCCCTTGCCGTTTTTCAGCAGCGGGCTGACGATCCAGTCCTGTGTCGTGCGCAGATAGGTCGCCTTGTCGACATCGTTCGTCAGCCGCTCGCCTTCGGGCGTGATGTAGCTGCCGTCCGGCTGCATGCCAGGCTCGCCGGGCAAATGCGTGTCGTCCTTGCGATGTTCGAGCCGGACGGTCCACATATAGACTTCGCCCAGACCCGTGGCGATCGGCCCCATTTCCGGGTTCACGCCTTCGGGCAGATTGTCCGCGATCCCGCTCATGCGTTCATCGACTTGCTGGCGGGCGAAATAGATGTCGGTGGATTCGTCGAAGATGGCGGTGATCTGCGCGAAGCCGTTGCAGCTGAACGACCGGGTATTTTCCAGGCCGGGAATGCCTGCCAGCGCGGTCTCGATCGGAAAGGCGACCTGTTTTTCGACCAGTTCGGGCGACAGCGCCGGCGCGCGCACGTTGATCTGGACCTGATTGTTGGTGATGTCCGGCACGGCGTCGATGGGGAGGCGGTACAGGGCGACGCCGCCGATGACGGCGGCGATGGCGGTCAGCAGCAGGACGAGCCAGCGCTTGTGAACCGCCCAGTTGACGATGGGGGCGATCATGGCTCAATGATCCTCATGGGTGGCTTCGCCCTTGCCGAGTTCGGCCTTGAGCGTGAAGCTGTTGGTGGTGGCGATCCGTTCGGTGCCTTTGAGGCCGGCGCGCACGATCACGCTGCTGCCGCTATTGTCGCCGAGTGTGACCGGGACAGCCTGGAAACCGCTGTCGGTCCGCACGAACACGACCGACTTGTTCTCGACGGTCTGGACGGCGGTGGTGGGTATGCGGATCGCGCCGTCCCCGCCGCTGTCGGCGAGGTCGACCGATGCCGTCACCGGCTCTCCGACACGCCATCGGCCCGCGCGATTGTCCAGCATCGCGATGACCGGCACCATGCGGGTCTGCGCGTCCAGCACGGGCGAAACGAAGCTGATCCGGGCGGCCGCTTCACGGTCCGCAGCCTTGACGATCACCCGGTTGCCGGGCTTGACCCGGCCCGCATCAGCAGGCTGGAGATGAAGTGCAATCGAGACGCTGGACAGATTGGCGATCCGATAGAGTTCCGTGTCGGCCGCTACCGTCTGGCCCAGAACGACGCTGCGCGAGATCACCTGACCCGAGACGGGCGCGGCGATGCCGAGCCGGTTGAGGCCGCCACCGCCGCCGCCCGCCGCGGACACCTGGCTCTGGGCTTGCCGATAGGCGATGCCCGCCTCGATCGCGGCGGTGCGGGCGGCGATCAGATCCTGTTCGGGCGACACGCGCTGGGCGAACAGGCGCTGTTCGCGGGCGAGGTTGGAATTGGCCAACGCCAGCCTGGCGCGGGTCGCCTCCACGTCGCCCTTGAGCACGGCGGCTTCGCGGCTTTCGATGATGGCGATGGTTTGGCCGCGACCGGCCGACTGCCCCAGATTGCGGGTCAGCGATACGACCCGCCCGCCGATTGCCGCGGCGACGACCTGCGTGCCTTGCGGGTCGCCTTCGACGGTGGCCGGCAGTTCCAGCGTACCCGAACCGCCGGTCACAGGCCGTCCCAGCTGGATGCCGGCAGACGCGATCTGATCGTCCGACAGGATGATCCTGCCTTCTTCTTCGGTGTGGGTGGTTTCGCCGCCGGCCTCATGTTCCATGGGCGAAGCGGCATTGCCTGCGTCGTTTCCGGCGCTGCCGCCGCAGCCTGCGAGCAGGACGGCAAGGGTGATGGGAAGAAGAAACGCTTTTGCGTGTGTGATGGTCATGGATCAGTTTCCCTGTACGGGCGCGGGAGCGATCAATCGCTCCAACCGGGCCCTGGCGTTCTGGTAGGATGCGAGCGCGTCGATCGCGGCGAGACGGGTCTGCGCAAGGGTCCGTTCGGCGTCGAGAAGGTCGATCTGGCCGAATTTCCCCTCGCGATAGCCGATGCGCGCGATGCGGGCTGCCTCCTGTGCGGCGGCGAGGGCCGGACCGTTGGCATTGCGCGCGGCGGTCGCTGCATTGTCGGCTTCGGCCAGCGCATCCGTGATCGCCTGTTCGACATCGAGCGCGGTCATGCGCCGTTGCGCTTCCGCCTGGATGCGCTGCGCGCTGGCCTGCGCGACGGCCGCCTGACCCGCGTCGAACAGCGGTATCGGGATGGAGAGGGACAGGACGGCAGCGGTGTCGTTGGTGGCGGAGAGGCGCCGGACCGCCGGGCCGATCGTGACATCGGGTATGCGCTGCGACCGGGCGAGCCGCACGCCGGCATCGGCCATGGCAAGATCGGCATCGGCCGCCGCCAGCGCCAGGGTGCCGGCGCTGGTCGCCATCGTCGGCCCGAAGGATGCGGGTGGCAGATGATCGAGCGCCGCCCCGTCCAGCGCGCCCGCAACCGGCTGCCCGATGCGGCGCTCCAGATTGGCGCGGATGGCATTGGCCAGGCGCTGCGTCTTTTGCACCTCGGCCTCGGCGTTGAGCTTGGCGACGTCGGCCCTCTGTTCCTCGAGCGGGGAGGCGCGGCCTGCCTGTACGCGGATGCGGGCGGCGTTCAGGGCGTCATGGGCGATCCGAAGCTGGTCGCGCGCCGTCGCCATCCGGCGCTCCGCGGCGATGGCATCGATATAGAGAGCCGTGACCTGAAGCCGGATGTCGGCTTGCGTGATAGCCGCCACGAGGACTGCGCGATGAGACTGGGCGTCCGCGACCGCCATCCTGGCGGACCGCTTGCCGCCCAGTTCGATGGGAATGTTAAGGCCCACGGTCGTTTCGGCCTGACGGACGCCGCCATAGGGGCCCGACCCGACCACATTTTCGACCTGCGACTGCAGTTCCGGGTTCGGGCGCAGGCCGGCGACGGTGCGTGCCGCTTGCGCGGCGTCCATGCCGGCCTGCGCCGCGTCGGCGGCCGGGGCGCTGCCGCCGGCGATGGCGACGGCCTGGTCGAGGGTGAGGGCTGGGCCGACGGGCTGCCCCGTCGCAATATTATCCTGCGCCTGCGCAACGGCGACGCAAGAGGTGGCGGCCAGAACGGCCGCGATGATCCTGTGCATATAGGAAATCCCGATTGATACGCATCAAGCCGTGCATCCGCCGGAGGCGGGGCACAGCGATTTGATCGTCAATCAGGCGATGGGGGGACGCAGATCGGGGCCGGGTGCCCAGCGGCCAAAGGCCCTGGAGGTGGCGGCAGTCTTGGGCGCCGCCTGGATATCGAAGAAAATGGGCGCGATCGTCCGGGGCAGCAGCGACGCGGCACTATGGCATCCGCCATGATGATGCGGGACCGCCTTGTCGGCGTCGCCCGGCGACGGATTGGAATCGCCGTCGTCATGGACGTAACCGGAGCATTCGATGGCGGAGGCGGAGATGGTTTCATTGGCATGGACCACCGACGCCGCCATGAGCGATGCGACGATCATCCACAAAAGAAGGAAACCCCGACGAACCATGGCGTGCGCAATAACGGACTTTCTCCGATCCGTCATGGTCAAATCGCCGTAGAGGCCCGATCGGCATGGCTCCGGGGCGGGGCGTGACGGGCAGGCGGCGGCCACGCGACCAGCGCAGCCGGGCCGGCGCGATACATTCGCGCCTTATGGCATCATTGCGGAGCGGCTATCGCGATCACGCCCACGCCGCGCTCGATCGTGATCCGGGTGCCGAAAGGCTGCGACAGCCGTTGCAGCCTTTCGAGGATGCGCGCGCCGGTCGCGCTGTCCGCCATGTGGGGTACGCCGCGACCGGCGCCGGTCGCGCTCACGCCCAGATCCACCGGATAGAGGTTGATCCGGCTCAACCGGCCATCGCGATACTGGCTGACCGCGATCACCGTTTCATAGAGCTTGGGATCGGAAAATTCCTTGGCGTTGCGGGCTGCAAGCAGTTCGGGCGTGGTGACGCTGCCGGGTTCGACGCCGAACTGGTCGTACATGTCGGCCGGTACGTCATCGAGGCTGTTGTTCATCATCGCAAAATTGCCGAGCGAATAGAAGATCGGCTTGCCCTTGTAGATTTCGATCCCGCGCAACTGGTGCGGGCCATGGCCGACATAAACGTCGGCGCCCGCGTCGATCACCTGATGCGCCAGGCCCTGCGCGAAATTCGCCGGGGTCTGGAAGGCGTTGCCCGGCTCATGATTGTGGAGCGAGAAGACGGTGAAATTGCCATTCTGCCTGGCCTGGCGCACGGCGAGCAGATTGGCCTTCACATCCTTTGCGTTGAGATCATATTCGATCGTCATGGGGGTGGCGGGATGGGCGGTGGCGCGAAACTCCCGCCCCTTCATCTTGACCGCCGCGCCCGGCTTCGTTCCCGCCAGCCGCGCGATGGTCGCAAGGTCCGCGTCCGACACCAGGCCGATTTCCGTGCTGCGGATGGTGTTGGCGCCGGGGCGGCCGGGCACCTGGCCCAGCGGATCGGCGGCGGGGGTCATGGGGGTGAAGCTGGTCGTCGCCGAAATGAGGCCGACGCGGCCGTGCGGTCCGTCATAATAGGATGGCGCGCGGGCGGCGGTCATCGAGCGGCCGGTCCCGGCATGGACGAGATGGGCCTGGTCCAGCAGGTCGAGCGTGTCGAGCATCCCCTCCACGCCCCAGTCGGTGGCGTGGTTGTTGGCGTGGCCGACAATGTCGACGCCCATCTTGGCGACGTCGCCGGGCACGGCCGGGTCTGCCAGCATCCAGGTGCCGCCGGACTCGGCCTGCGGCGACCCCCTGAAGGTCTTGAGGTCGAGCGCGGTCGTCTCGAAATTGCCGAAGGTCAGGTCCGCGCCGCGCAGGATGCGCAGCATGTCGGGCGCCTGCCTTTCCAACGTCGCCAGCATCGGGCGGAGGTAGATGAGGTCGCCGATCGCGGCGAAGCTGAAGTCGCCGGCGATCGGCGTGCTGGGAACGGTGGTGGGTTGCAGCGTGCCGCCGCTTTCCTCTTCCTCGGCATGGAGGGGGAAGGCCGCGGTCATCATCATCGCGGCGCTGGCCAGCGTCAGGGTGCGCAGCGCCTTGCGGCGAAAGATCGTGGACAGCATCGGATATTCCCCTTGGGCCGGGATCGGCTTTGGCGCGGGGATAGCGGCTGCTGCTGACATGAACCTGTCACACGGGCGGCGGCGGGCGTCGTCCGGGCGTCAGTCGGGTACGGATTGGAAGCTGACGATGGCGCACAAGCCCCGGCCCGTTCGGCCGTCCTCCAGCGTGATGGTGGCGCCCATCCGTTCCGCAATGGCGCGCGCGATCGGCAGGCCCAGGCCCGTGCCGGCCGGCGCATTATGGCGCGGGACGCGGTAGAAGCGATCCCAGACCTTGTCGCGATCGGCCGCCGAGATGCCGGGGCCGTCATCGTCGATCGCGACGGTCACGGCGTCATCGCGGCGGCCGACATGGACGGACACCGTGCCGCCTGGCCGGTTGTAGCGGATGGCGTTGTCGAGCAGGTTGCCGATCAGTTCGGCCGCGAGCGTCGGTTCACCGATCGCCATCAGCGGTCCGTCAGCATCCCTTTCATAGCCAATGTCGATATCGGCGGACGCCTGCGCCGCGCGCTCGCCCGTTGCCGTCGCGGCGATTTCCGCCAGGTCGAAGGGGTGGAGTTGCGTGCCGGCCTGATCTTCGCTGCGGGCGAGCGCGATCAATTGACGCAGCAGTTGTTCCAGCGAATCGATGGCGTGCGGAATGTCCTGCAGCGCCGCCTTTCCTTGCGGGGAAGTGGGGCCGTAGCGGTCGAGCACGTCGAGCTGCACGCGGGCGACGGCCAGCGGCGTGCGCATCTGGTGCGATGCGTTGGAGGTGAATTGGCGCAAGGATTCCGTCGCGCGCTCCAGCCGTGCCATCAGGCCATTGAAGGCGGCGACGAAGGGTTGCATTTCGATCGGTCCGGTTTCGGGCGTTTCCAGGCGAAAGGTGGGCGACGCGTCGCGGCGCGCCCGATCCACCTGCCGCGTCAGGTCCGACATCGGCCGCAGGCCCCATTCGATCGCCCACCAGAAGAGCAGGCCGGTAATCGCCAACGCCGCCAGCCCCGCCAGCACCACCTGTTGCAGGAAGGTGCGTTCATAAGCGGCGCGATCGTCCATATAGTCGGCGACCTGGATGACGACCAAGGCCTTGGCGCCATCCACGCGCCGGATTTCGGTCGCGATCCTGGCGGGCTTGCCGTGGAGCGCGCCGCTGCGCAGATAGGCGGCCTGCGTGACCTGCTGCGCGTCGGCCGGGTCCAGATAGCCGCGCACCATCGGCGTTTCGCGATAGGCGTTGACGAATGTCGCGGGCCGGTGTCGATCGATGACGCCGTCCCATGTTTCGCGATAATCGACCGGCGGCCGCAGCGCAGGGTCGCCGGCCACGAGCGTTTTTCCCCGATAGACGCTGTAGAGCACCACCGGGCGCGCCCGTCGCCGCAGCAGATGGATCACCAGCGGCACCAGCCGCTCCCGATCGGCGGCCGGGCTGTTATAGGCCAGGCTCAAGGTCCGCACCGACCCGATCAGCACGCGATCGACCGTGGTCGCCTCCGTATCATGGGTGACCAGCGCGGTGATGATGCAGAAGAGCAGCACCAGCGCTGCCAGCGGCATGAGCACCGCCCCGGTCAGGCGCAGGCGCAGCGAATGGGGAGACTGGCGCATCGGGAATCGGGCCGTCAGGCGGCTTCGATCATATAGCCAAGGCCGCGAATCGTGCGAATGGCCGGACCGGAGGGTTGCAGCTTCCGGCGCAGGCGGCCGACATAGACTTCCAGCGCATTGGGCGTGACGGCGTCGTCGAAGTTGAAGATTTCGGCCGACAGCCTTTCCTTGGCCACCACCTTGCCGGGGCGACCCATCAGCGTTTCCAGCACCGCCAGTTCGCGGCGACGCAGGTCCAGCACATGGTCGTCCAGATAGACGGTGCGGCTCGACCGGTCGAAGGCCAGCGCGCCGATGCGCAGCACCGGATCGGGCGTGCCCTGGCTGCGCCGGACCAGCGCGCGGATGCGCGATTCCAGTTCGCGTGGGTCGAACGGCTTGGCCATATAGTCGTCGGCGCCCCGGTCCAGCCCGTTGATCCGGTCGTCGACCATGTCGCGCGCGGTCAGGATCAGAACCGGCGTCGTCGCGCCACGCGCACGCAACCGGCTCAGCACGTCCAGTCCGTCCATGTCGGGCAGGCCTAGGTCGAGGACGATCGCGCAATAGGGTTCCTGACCGACAAGGCGCAACGCATCTTCGCCATTGGTCAATATATCGACGGCGAAACCTGCCGCTTCCAGCGACGCGACCATGCCGCGCGCCAACCGTTCGTCATCTTCCACCAGCAACAACCGCATAGCTTACTCCGGCACGCGGCACCCTCTCGAAGGCAATCGGCTCAAAGGCAACAGGATTGCGCGACGCATGGCGCATCCCGACGCAAAAGGGAAGGGCGGGAGTCGATCGCTTGCCATTGATTGCGTGTGATCGGCGCTTTTCCCGCATGTGTCAGGTTCATGACAGCGACTCCGGCTAGAGGCTGATGCGACCCGCGCCATCGGTTGCGGAACGACAAGATGAGCCCCCGCCCACGCAAGGCGGGCGCATGGGGAATCCGACATGACGATCAAGCTGCCTTCGCTTGCGGGGGCGTTCCTGTCCTTCTGCTTTGCCGGCACGGCCGCCGCCGCGGCGCCAGCACCCCTGCCCGCGCCTTTGCCCGCTCAGGCTGACCCGGCCAGCCTTGCGCGGATAGATGCGCTGTTCGCACGCTGGGCCAAGCCCGCTGCGCCAGGCTGTGCGGTCGCCGTATCGCGCGACGGTCAGCCGATCGCGATCCGCGCCTATGGCATGGCCAGCCTGGAGCTGGGCGTGCCGAACGGCGTCGACAGCATTTTCGAGGCCGGCTCCGACTCCAAGCAGTTCACTGCCGCCGCGACGCTGATGCTGGCGCGCGAAGGCAAGCTGTCGCTGGACGACGATATCCGCAAGTTCGTACCCGAAATGCCCGATTACGGCGCGCCGGTGACGATCCGCCACCTGCTGCACCATGTCAGCGGTCTGCGCGACTGGGGATCGGTCGCCGCGATCGAAGGCTGGCCGCGCAACAGCCGTACCGCCGACAATCAGGACATGCTGGCGATCGTCGCGCGGCAGAAGGAACTGAATTTCGCGCCGGGCAGCCATTATCTCTACAGCAACAGCAATTATAATCTGCTCGCGATCATCGTCGCGCGGGTCAGCGGTCAGTCGCTGGCGGATTTCACCCAGGATCGCATCTTCAAGCCGCTGGGCATGACCCATACGCGCTGGCGCGACGACCATGCCGATGTCGTCGTCGGGCGGACCGGCGCCTATGAATTTGAGGATGGCGTCTATCGCAACGACCAGGTGATCGAGGACGCCTACGGCAATGGCGGCCTGCTGACGACGGTGGGCGACCTGGTGAAGTGGCAGGCGGCGCTCGACGCCGATCGCTTCGGCGCCGGTTTCACCGCGCAGATGCAGACGCCGACCAAGCTGAACGACGGCACGCCGATCGCCTATGCGCTGGCGCTGGTGAACCTGGACCATCATGGCGTGCAGGAAGTCAGCCATAGCGGTTCGACCGGCGGCTATCGCGCCTGGATGGCCCGCTATCCCAGGCAGAAGCTGGCCGTGTCGCTGCTGTGCAATACGGGCGATGCCGACACGCCGACGCTGGGCCGCGATGTCGCCGACATCTTCCTGCCGCCCTACAAAGCCAAGCCCTATACGCCCAAGGGCGCCGTGCCTTCGGGCGTCTATGCCGACGGCATGACCGGATTTCCCGTCCGCTTCGATGCCGACGAGCAGGGGCGGTTGCGCGCCGATGGCAAGCTGCTGACCCCGGTCGGCCCCGGCCGCTGGGCGCAGCGCGAGGATGTCTTTGCCTTCAGCAAGACCGGACTGGTGCGGGAAAATCGGGAGGGCGAGAACATCCCCTATCGCAAGATGGACGCCGTCACCGCCTTCGATCCCAAGCCCTATGTCGGTCGTTTCTGCGGCGTCGACACCTTCGCCTGCCTCAGCTTCCGGCAGAATGGCGATATGCTGATCTACAGCGGTCCGCGCTGGTTCAACCAGCCGCTCGCGCCCGCCTATGCCGACGTCTTCACCGGCGAGGCGATGCCGCAATCCTCGCGCATCACCGTCAAGTTCGAACGCGACGCAACCGGCACCGTCACCACGCTGCGCTTCGGGGAAGGCCGCGCCTACGACGTCGCCTTCCGCCGCGTCGCCGACTGATTTCACAAACATCGCAAAAGAGCCGCTCGGGTCGCGGCCACCACCAAAGCAAGAGCATAAGGGGACTATCACATGCCTATCGTTGAACACGGATTTCGCCGACTGCTGATGGCCGGCACCGCCAGCGCCTCGCTGGTCCTGTCGCTCGCTTCCGTGCCTATGGCCATGGCGCAGAACAGCGCGCCTGCCGTCGATGAAGCTGCCGAAGAAGCGGCTCCGGCGATCGTCGTCACCGGATCGCGCATCGACCGCAAGGGCTTCGAAGCGCCCACGCCGACCACCGTCATCGGCGAAACCGAACTGCGCCAGGGCGCCCGCCCCAGCATCGCGCAGGTTCTGAACGATCTGCCACAGTTCCGCGCGACCCAGTCGCCGGCCAGCACCGTCGCCAACACCAACTCTTCCTCGTCGGCGATGGACCTTCGCGGCCTGGGCGTCACGCGCACGCTGACCCTGCTCAACAACCGCCGGTTCACCGGATCGTCCGACCTTAACACCGTGCCGCAGGGCCTGGTGAAGCGGGTCGAAGTCGTCACCGGCGGGGCGAGCGCGGCCTGGGGTTCGGGCGCCATCGGCGGCGTCGTGAACATCATCCTGGACGATGATCTGGAAGGCCTGACCCTGGGTGCGCAGAACGGCATCTCGTCGCGCGGCGACGGCTATCGCTACAGTTTGGACGCCACCTTCGGCACCAAGTTCGCCGACGGTCGCGGCCACTTCATGATCGGCGGCGAATATCAGAAGGATGACGGCATCCTCGACCGCAATTCGCGCAAGAATGTCGGCAGTTCCAACCTCTTCTCGCCGACCACGGGCGACCATGACTATATTCTGGTGCGCGACGTCAATGCGTCCAACACCAGCCTGGGCGGCCTCATCAACGCGGGTTCGCTCAAGGGCCAGACCTTCAACACGGACGGCACGCTGCGCGCCTTCCAATATGGCAGCCAGATCAGCGGCACGACCATGGTCGGCGGCGAAGGCGTCGCCACCAACGACGAATATGCGCTGACCAACCCCTATCAGCGCGTCAACAGCTATGCGCGCGCCAGCTTCGAAGTCGGCGACGCCACCTTCTGGGCCGACGGCAGCTACAGCCGCATCTGGGCCAAATATCCCTTCTATGCGGAAAGCGGCACCTACACGCTGTCGGCGACCAACCCCTATCTGTCGCAGGCCATCCAGAGCCAGTTGGCCGCCGCCAAAGAAACCACCGTCAAGGTCGGCCGCGTGTTCGAGGATTATGGCTACCGCACCTTCGGCTATTATCGCCAGAATATCGAAGGCGCGATCGGCGTCGACGGCAGCTTCGCGGACGGCCAGTGGCGCTATTCGGCTTATTACAGCCATGGCGAAAACCGCAACATGCAGAGCTATGACAACCAGATCAACGGATCGAAGCTGACCAACGCGCTCGATGCGGTGACGGATGCGAACGGCAATATCGTCTGTCGGGTCACCCTGACCAACGCCAATTCGGGCTGCTCGCCGCTCAACATCCTGGGCACCGGCACCGCCAGCCAGGCCGCGATCGACTATGTGTTCGGCGATGTCGCCCGCGTCGTCTACACGACCAAGCTGGACACCACCGGCGCCAGCCTGCGTGGCGATCCCTTCTCGACCTGGGCCGGCCCGGTTTCGGTCGCCTTTGGCGCAGAAGCGCGCTGGGAGGAGCAGGTCACCAACAGCCTCGACGCCGTTTCGGCCGCCAAGGGCTTCAGCCGCTTCAACTTCTCGCCGCTCGACGGCGGGTTCAACGTGCAGGAAGCCTTCGGCGAAGTGGCGGTCCCGCTGCTCGACCAGCCGTTCAGCAAGCTGGATATCAACGGCGCGGCCCGGTACAGCCACTATAGCACCAGCGGCGGCATCTGGTCGTGGAAGCTGGGCCTGACCGACCGCATCTTCGACACGCTGCTGATCCGCGCATCGCGCTCGCGCGACATCCGCTCGGGCAGCCTGGCCGAATTGTTCACCACCAGCACGACCAGCTTCACCACGGTCGCGGAAAATGGCAGCACTTATTCGATCACGCGCTATGGCGGCGGCAACGCGAACCTGAAGCCGGAAATTGGTAGCACGCTGACGCTGGGAGCGGTGTTCACCCCGACCTTCCTGCCCGGCTTCAACTTGTCGGTCGATTATTATGACATCAAGTTGAAGGACGCGATCACGTCGCTGGGCGCGCAGGACGTGGTCAGCGGTTGCGCCGGCGGCAATAGCGACCTGTGCAGCCAGATCGTCCGCGACGGCGCGGGTGCGCCCACGACCATCTACACCACTTATATCAACCTGGCCCAGTACAAGACCAGCGGCGTGGATGTCGAGGCGACCTACACCCTGCCGCTCAGCAAGGTCAGCAGCGGCATGAACGGCACGATGCGCATCCGCGGCCTTGCGACTTATGTCGACAAGGTGCTGATCAACGACGGCACGACCACGGTCGATCGCGCCGGCGACGTGGGCGACAATGTCAGCTTCGGCACGCCGCACTGGCGCGCCACCGGATCGCTCAACTACACCAATCAGGATGTGTCGATCGACGCCCGCGTCCGTTATGTCGGCGGCGGCAAGTTCAACCATGCGCTGGACATCGCCAACAACGACATCGCGGCGCGCGTCTATGTCGACCTGGGCGGCCAGGTGAATATCGACAAGTTCACCCTGTTCGCCAACGTCAACAACCTGTTCGATCGCGATCCGCCGCTGACCACCTACGGCGCGATTCACTATGACACGATCGGTCGCTATATGACGATCGGGGCGAAGGTTCGTCTCTGATCCAGAGGCGGGACGATGGCGGCGCCGGGTCGGCGCCGTCAGGAACGACTAAGGGGAATATAATGAAGCGGTTGGCGATGAAGGCGATGCTGGCGGGCGCTGCCCTGTCGCTGTCCGTGGGCGGTTTGGCGCAGTCCAGCGCCCCACTGCATTCCCCCGCCGACGCGCGGATATTGGCGACGATCAAGGCGCGTCCGGCGGTGAAGGCCGCGCTCGCCGCGCTGGAAAGCGAACATGACCAGTGGGTCGACACGATCGTCGCGCTCACCCAGATTCCTGCGCCCCCGTTCAAGGAGGGCGCCCGCGCCAAGGCCTATGCCGAACGGTTCAGGGCCGCCGGTCTGGCCGATGTGGAGATTGACGAGGTCGGCAATGTGCTGGGCCTGCGGCGCGGCACCGGCAAGCCGGGCGGCAAGCTGGTCGTCGTGTCTGCCCATCTGGACACCGTCTTCCCGGAGGGCACCGACGTCACCGTCCGGCGTGAGGGCAACATGCTGCACGCGCCGGGCGTGGGCGACGACGTGGCCGGCCTCGCCACGCAACTCAGCCTGATCAAGGCGCTGGCAGCCGGCAAGATCGCGACCCCGATGGACATTTTGTTCGTGGGCGATGTCGGCGAGGAAGGGCTGGGCGACCTGCGCGGGATCAAGCATCTGTTCCGCGAGGGGAAATATAAGGATCGCATCGCCGCTTTCTTTTCGATCGACGACGGGTCGGTCGACGGGCTGACCAATGGTGGCGTCGGCTCCAAACGCTATCGGCTGACCTTCAAGGGGCCGGGCGGCCACAGCTTCGGCGCGTTCGGGCTGGTCAATCCGCTGACGGCCATGAGCCAGGCGATCGTCAATATCTACGGCATCGCCGTTCCCGCATCGCCCAAGACGACCTACAGCGCCAGCGTCGTCGGCGGCGGATCGTCGGTCAATGCGATCCCCAGCGAGGCGTGGCTGCAACTGGACATGCGGTCCGAAAGCGCGGCAGAACTGGCCAAGCTGGAGCGGGCCGTACTGGCGCAGGTCGACGCCGCGGCGGCGTCGGAGAACAAGGCGCGATCGACCAGGGACGGCGCCGTCAGCGTGGACAAGATGCTGATCGGCGATCGCCCGGCGGGCATGACCGGTGCCGACACGGCGCTGGTCCGGCAAACCGCCGCGGCCTATGCGACCGAAGGCGTTGCGGCACGGCTCAGTTTCAGTTCGACCGACGCGAACGTGCCGATGAATCTGGGCATCCCCGCCATCACCATTTCGCGGGCGGCGACGGGCGGGCGCGGCCATTCCCTGGACGAATGGATCGATATCAGCCCGCGCGAATCCTTGAAGGTGAAGCGGATGGACTTGCTGGCCATCCTTGCCGCGGCGGGCTTGCGCTAGAGCATCGTGCGGAAAAGTGGGAACCGGTTTTCCGCTAAAAACGATGCGAAAACATAAAACTAGAGCGTGCGACTTGCGTCCGATCAAACGCAGCCCGCTCTAGGCGATCCAGATGGCGGCACCGGCGCGCTTGCGTCGATCCAGGCCGGGGCGAGAGCGGCTGCATGACCGGCTTGCGCTTTTCGGACGCTCCGTGCGTCCGCTGTTCTCGATCCGGCGCCCGTAGATGCGGGCCTGCCCCCTTATCACTGGCGCATGGCGGGAATGCCGTGCCGACAGCTATTGCCTCCGCCGATCAGGTGACGCGCCAGACCCATAGCTGGATCGAGTCGAGGTAGCGTGCCCCCGAGCAGAGGAAGATGCTGCTGTTGAGCCATTCATAAGGGCCGTCGGGCGCGATGAATTCCGGAATGGTGCGAAAATAATAGCTCGTCGGATCGACAGGCTCTCCGCTCGCCAGCCGCGCCATGACATCGGCAGGCCCATGCCGCAGACCCTTGTTGCGGATCTGGATGATCGCGCCGTCGTCCGTTTGGATCGCATAGGTCGCGTCCGCGACCGTGACGCCGTCCGCACGCAGGAGCTGCCAGTCGCTGCCGCCGCCAAGGATATGGCCACGGATGCGTGACCCCTCGACCCTGCCGGAGAGGATCGGTATGATCCGCCGCATACCATCGGGCGTCTGTCCGATCTGTATCGGATCGGCCAGTTTCGCATGTGCGGCATAGAGGAATTCCAGGCCCGGCCGCACGGCGTCCATGGGGGCGATATCTTCAGGCGACATAGTCATCGCTCCTTTTCAGACGATCCCGGTGCAACATTGCGGCTGCACGCAGGGGAAGCATGTGTGGGCAAGGCGCTGACAGGACATCACATTCTGCTGCGCATCGAGGGAGAATACCATATCTGCGCGCGCCGGAAGGTCGGCGAACATGTGCCGGGTCAGGCGCTCATAATGGCTGACGAAGCGGGCCACGGTAGCGTCGTCCATGATCCCCGGCGCATCCGGCGCGATCGCGCGAAGCTTATGTTCCTGGAGCAGCCGGTTGTTCAGGACATGGTCGAACGAGGGCGGCTGCAACATCACCAGATGATCGATAAGGGAAAACCATTGGGCATAGGATGTTTCAAGGGCATGGTTGACGTGGTGCCGCCAGATGCCGTCGGGGTCGTCCTGCGCCTCCAGCGCGTTGAGCGGCTGGATCAGGCTTGTGGCATCCTCCGGTCGCGCGCCCACGCACCAGCCTTCGAACAGCAGGATATCGACCTTGCCGGAATGACGCGTCCAACCGGTCGGCGGCAATCGATCGTCCAGCGCCTTGCTGAAACGGGGGATCAGGACCTCCCGCCCGGCCGCCATATCCTCCAGCAGCGATATCCCGGCATCGACATCGTGCGTCCCCGGCACCCCGCGCGTCCGGAAGAGGGGATGGATGTCCTGCGCCATCTGCTCCCGCGCCTGCAACGGCAGGTAAAGATCATCGAGCGCGACGACCGTAGCCGACAGCCCATATTCGGGCAGCAACGACGCCTGAAGGAAGCGGCAGACCGTGGATTTCCCGCTGCCCTGCGCCCCGTTCATGCCGATGACCAGGGTGCGTCCGGCCGACCCATGCCATTGCGCGATTTGTCTTGCGAGGGGCCGCCACCAGCGATCGACAATCGCGGCATAGGATGGGGGCAACCGCTCGGCCGCGATAAGATCGTCGATGGCCGTCCCCACTACAGACTATCTCGGGGCACCCGCCCCTCCCTCCAGTCGTCGAGGTTGGCAAGGGCGCGCAGGCCCATCGCCTCCCGCGTCTCCCGCGTCGCGCTGCCCAGGTGGGGGAGGAGAACCGTGTTCGGCGCATCGCGCAGGCGTTGCGAGACATGGGGTTCGCCAGCGAAGACATCCAGACCCGCGCCACCGATCCGCCCGGTTTCCAGCGCGTCGATCAACGCGCTTTCGTCGACGACGTCGCCCCGCGCGGTGTTGATCAATATGGCATGAGGCGCCATGTGCGCGAATATGCCCGCATCGATGATGTTGCGGGTTTCCGCGCCGCCCGGAATATGCAGCGATACGACGTCGCTGTGCGCGACCATGTCGGTCAGCGCCGGGACGTAGCGGGCGTCCAGGCGCCGCTCATCGTCCTGTGCGCCGGGTCGTCGCGAGAAATAGACGATATTCATGCCAAAGCCGAAACGCGCGCGCTCCGCCATCGCCTGCGCGATCCGGCCAAAGCCCACCAGCCCCAGCGTCTTGCCGCGCAAACTGGTGCCGAGCAGATGGGTCGGCCGCCAGCCGGTCCATCGCCCGGCCCGCAATTCCCGTTCGCCTTCGCCTGCGCGGCGCGCCGTCATCAGCATCAGGGTGATGGCGATGTCCGCAGTCGCGTCCGTCAGCACGCCGGGCGTATTGGTCGCGATAAGTCCCGCCGTCCGCACCGCGGGAAGATCGATATGATCGACGCCGGCGCCGTAATTGGCGATGATCTGCACCCGGCGCCCCGCAACCCCCAATATGCCGGCATCCAGCCGGTCGGTGATGGTGGGGCAGAGCGCATCAAAGTCGCGCATCGCGGCCGCCAATTGCGCACTCGTCAGCGCAATGTCGTCATCGTTGAATGTCGCGTCATATCGTTCCGCGATCAGCGCCTGGACCCGGTCGGGCCATTTGCGCGTCACCAATATCCGGGGCTTGTCGGGCATCGTGACGGATCAGTTCTTTGGCGCCGACGCGGAAAAATAGGCCGTGAACGGATCGTCGGCATGTTCGGGCGGCTCGCCTTCGCGCACGGTCGTCCGGCGCATGTCGCGCCGCTCCTTGTAGATGTCGAAATCGCCGCCCCGATGCATGGTCGCCAGATTGTCCCAGATGACGATATCGCCCGGTTCGTAGGATACGCCGAAAACATATTGCGGCTGAGTCGCGAATTCGATCAGATATTGGATAAGTGCACGGCCTTCCGCACGCGGCAGGCCCATGACATCCATCGCATGGCTGCCGATATAGATGGCGGTGCGTCCGGTCGCTTCCTGATGCATGACCATCGGCTGGCGCGCCTTGGGACGGCCGTCAATCTCCTCCTCCGTGATCGGAAAACCGGCGAGCAGGCGCGAATACCAGAGCGAATGTTCGGCTTGCAGCGTATCGACCTTCTCCCGGATATCGGCCGGCAGGTCTTCATAGGCCGAGCGCATGTCCGCGAAATAGGTGAGGCCGCCTTCCTTGGGCACTTCATAGGCGAGCAACAGCGAATAGGCCGAGCGCAGGTCCATGAAGGAGGAGTCGGTATGCCAGAGCCGGTCGCCCTTTTTGTGTAGCACCATATTTTCATCGACCAGTATCTCGCCCGTCGGGGTCAGGTTGCTGGCGTCGAATATCTCGGGCGTGTTCGGGTGGCGGCGGGGCCGGTTCTTCACCGCGGGCGCGGTTTCCAGATGGCCGAAATGGCGGCTGAAGGCGATGTGGGCGGCGTTGTCAAAGCCGGTTCCGCGAATGACGCACACGCCCCATTGGTTCATCGCGTCCTTAATGGCGGTGAAATCGGCGTCGCTCAGCGGCTTGCCGACGTCGATGCCCGAAAGCTCGGCGCCGAAGCGCGGGGTGATGGGGGTCGCAGTTAAAGCCATGATGATATTTCCTGTTAGGGCTTCGTCGCCGCGGCTTGCGCCGGAAGGACGATGTTTTCGGTGGGAAGGGGATTGCGGGCGGCCCGGCGCTTGCCGACACGGGCGAGCAGGACGAGCGAAATGGCAGAGAGCAGCGGCGTGGCCGCCAGCAGGACGAACAGCAGGCGCGGCGGCATGTTCATCGCCAGCAGATAGCCGCCCAGCAGCGGCGCGAAGATCGAGCCGATCTTCGCGACCGACGTCGCCCATCCCGCGCCATTGGCGCGGATCGCGCTGGGGTAGAAAATCCCCGCGATGGAATGCATGCCGAAATGCGTGCCGCTGATCATCGCCATGCTGAGCAGGGAGAAAGCGGCCAGCCCCTGTAGCGAGACGGGCGCCAGGCCCATGACTAGAAGCAGCGGCGCCGCCAGCATCGGATAGAAGGCGATGGCGATCGGACCCAGCCGGTCGGTGAAGCGCATGAGCGCCAGCCCCGCGAGCGAACCGCCGATCGAGCTGACCGACATGATCATGGCCGCCTGGGTCCGGGTGAAGCCGACATCTTCGAAGATGATCGGTCCCCAATTCGACTTGAAATAGACTGCCATCGAACTGCCGATATAGGCGAGCCAGAGCAGGGTGGTGATCGGGCGCAGGTCGCCTTTGAACAGGGTCGCGATGCGGAAGGTCTGCCCGGTCGAGGCCGTCGCTTCGTCGGTCACCACGAAATGATCCTGCGGCCTGGCGCCAAGCCCCGGCGCCAGCGCGTTCATCGCTCTGGCGATTTTTTCGGGCGATCGCGCCTTCACCGCCAGGTAGCGGGCGGATTCCGGCAGCAGGGCGAAGAGAAGCGGGACGAGCAGCAGTGTCGCCACGCCCGACACCATGAATACCGATTGCCAGCCATAATGGGGGGCGAGCCAGACCGTCATCGGTCCGGCGACCACGCCGCCCAGCGTATAGCCCATCATGATGACGGTCACGACCGTCGCCCGATAGCGGCTGGGCACAAATTCGATGTTGAGCGCCCAGGCGAGCGGCATCAGCCCGCCCAGAGCCACGCCGTTCAGGAAGCGGAGAAGCAACAGCGCCTGCATATTCGGCGCGAGCGCCATGGCGATGCTGGTGGCCCCGAACGCCGCGACCGATGCGATGATGACCGGGCGCCGCCCATAAAGATCGCCCAGCCAGCCGAACGCGATCCCGCCCAGCATCGCACCGAACACGCCCGTGGCGAAGAGTTCGCCCAGCGAAATCACGTCCGCCCCGAACCCGTCGCGCAGATAGGGCGCGACGAAGGAGATGACGAGCATGTCGAAGCCGTCGAGAAAGGTGACCGCCCAGGATATCGCGACGAGACGGATGACGAACGCATTGATCCCCTGGCGCTCGATCACATCCGTCACCTCGATGACGACGGGGGGTGACGGATCGGTTGCGGTCATGCTCATCTCGGCTCCTCTCGATCCCGCGCCTTATGAACCGAAGTGGAAGCGGGCGCCGATCTTGAACGCACGACCGACCGGATCGAACAGGATCTGGTTGGTACCGCCCGATGGCCCGGGCATGGCGGGCGGATCGCGGTCGAGCAGGTTGTTCACCGTGGCGAACAGCTGGAAGGTCCGGCCGTTGCCGGTATCGACATTCACCCGCGCCGTCATGTCGAGGTAGAAGCGGCTCGGCACATTATTGTTGTCGACGCTGTTCGGCGCGGTCACGGCATAGCCATCCTGATCCGGCCCGACGAAATTCGTCCAGTAAATCCCCGACGGAATGTAGCGGCCATGGCCGGTCAACTGGAATTTGCCGACCGTCCAGGTCAGCACGCCGTCCAGCACATAATCGGGCACGCCCGGTATCGTCCCGGTGCGGACGCCGGTCTGGCCGGCGCGATCCACCGCGCCCAGCGCGTCGACGGTCGTTAGTTCCTTGGTGATATTCGCGATCAGTTGCGCGTTCAATTCGCCCCACGATCCGAGCGGCTGACGATATTGGAATTCGATGTCATAGCCGCTGGTCTTGAGCGCATTGGAATTGAGGATGACGTCGCGCACCTGAAGAATCTGGTTATTGGCGTCGCGCGTGATCTGGCTGCAGAAATTGGTGGCCCCCTGGGCGCAGCGGTTGACCAGCGTCTGCGCGCCGAGGGCGCCGATCGCGTCGGCTACCTTGATGTTGTAATAATCGACCGACAGACGCAGGCGCTGGAGCAGGCCGTGGCGCGGCGCGATCACGAAGCCGCCGGTCCAGCTGTCCGCCTTTTCGACGGACAGGTCGGGATTTGCGCCTGTGATGACGAAGGGATTGGTCTGCAATCCGCCGTTCAGCGGGTCGGACAGGCCGATCGAGCGGAGCGTCTGCGGGCCGAACAGTTCGAAGATATTGGGCGCGCGAATATCGCGCGACCGGGTGCCGCGTAGCCGCACGCCTTCGACCGGCTCATAGACGAGGCCGGCTTTCCAGGTCGTCACCGATCCCGTCGTGCTGTAATGGGTGCGTCGGGCTGCGCCATTGAGATCAAGCGCATAACCGACCGCTGAATCGCGCAGCACCGGCACGGCGATCTCGCCAAAAACCTCCTTCACCGTGACGCCACCCGACAGGGCCGAGCCGTTGAGCGAATAGAAGCCGTTCGCCGCCGAGATCGGATCGGCGGTGCCGTCAACCGTATCCCGCCGATATTCTGCGCCGACCGCCACCGTCACAGGCCCCGCGGGCAGGTCGAACAGCTCGCCACGCAGGTCGATACCCGCCACATGCTGTTCGTTGACGGTATGTTGCAGGCCGTTGCCGGTGATGTAACCCACCGATGCCTGACTATATTGCCCCTCGCCGAACGGATTGAAGGGCACGCAGGCGGCATCATCGTTGCTGGCGATCGCGTCGGCATTGACGCGGCATATGGTCTGGCCACCGGACTGCACCGCGTCCACCGCCTTCAGGAGATTGGCTTGGTTGACGAGGTTGGTCGCGCGCTGGGTGAAATTGGTGCGACCATATTGGTAGAAGCCGTTCACCGTCCATTTGTCGCTCAGTTTCCCCTCGACGCCCAGCACGCCGCGATAGGTTTCCGTGGTCGATGTCGCGCGACCGGGGCCAAGGTCGAACGCCGCCTTGCCCAGGATGAAGGAGGCGACGCCATTGGCGTCCATCGCCGACGCCACGGCGGCGGGAATGAAGGGATTGTCGCGCTTGATGCGACCCAGCAGCGTACCATTGAAGTCGCGGAAGATGGCGCCGTCGACCGTGCCCTTGACGCGCCCGTAGGAGACGTCGGCGGTCAGCGTCACATCGTCGGTCAGTTCCGCCGTCAGGGCGCCATAGGTGGAAACCCGTTCCAGCGGTACTTTGAGCCGCAGCGCGGAGATGAAGCCGTTACGCCCCTGTCCCTCGCCGCCGAGCATGAAGAGCGGGCCGACCAGCGTGCCATATTGGAATTGGCCCGGCGTGCCGTCGGCCAGGAACTTGGTGCCGCGCAGGGGGTCGGTCGCCGTCGTGCCGATCGCCTGACCCGCCGCATTATAGGACCGGTTGATCAAGCCGCCCGGCGTCATGGTCGATGTATTGACTCCGCCGATGATGAGGTTGGCGGGCAGGCCACCGGCGCCGGGCGTGTTGCCCAGGATCAGGGTCTGACTATCGCACCAGCTGCGGCTCGTGCAGGTGCCCAGGCCTTCCAGCTTTTCATATTCGACCGCGCCGATCACATGGACGCGATCGCCCAGGCTCATGCCGCCCGAAAGGCTGGCGAACAGATTGCCGTCATCGCCGCGCTGCGACATGCCGGCGGCAAATTCGCCGTCCAGCCCTTCCTTCTTCCGGTCGAGGACGAAGTTCACGACGCCCGCGACCGCATCCGAACCATAGGCGGCCGAAGCGCCCCCGGTCACGACATCGACCGCGCGCAGCAGGGAGGACGGGATGAGGTTGGTATCGACCGACCCCTGCACAGTGCTGGGCACGAAACGCTTGCCATCGACCAGGACGAGCGTGCGCTGCGGATCAAGTCCCCGCAGATCGAGCAGTCGCGCACCGATATTGCCGCCCAGATTGGCCTGGGCCGCCGGACCGCTCGATGCGCGGAAACTGGGTAGCTGGTTCAGCGCTTCGCCGACATTGGTGATACCCAGCGCATCCAGCCGTTCTGCGCCGATCGAGGTGACGGGTGTCGGTGCGTTGAAGTTGGAACCCAGCCGCGTACCCGTCACGACGATGTCCGTCACGGGCAGGTTGGCGGGGGTCGCGTCGGCGGCTTGGGCGGATTGCTGCGTGGCGGACGGTTCGGCCGTCACGGCTTCCTGTGCGGCTGCGCCGATCGGCAGGGCCGCCATCGCTACCCCGACAATGGCCAGGACGCTCGCATGTGCGCGCATGTGCTGGGTGCTCAATCGCATCGTCATTTCCCTCTCCTGGCCTTCTGCTGCGGCCTCTGCATAATTTATGTACCGTGATACATATATTGTCAACGCCGTCTTGCTATCGAGAAGACCGGCGGAAAACGGGCATTTTGCAGTTATTCAAGAGCGCCGCTAAGAATGACTGGCGGGCTAAAATTCAGTGCGCCTGCCTTGCGATGGGAATGACATGGCCTCCGACGACTCCAATCCAGTCGACCCGTTCGACAGCAGCACGCCGCAATATCGCGCCTATTTTCCGGAAGGATCGCGGGACGATGTCGAATTCCGGCTGACCCGAATACTCTCGCTGTCGGCCCGCCGCTGGGGGACGCATGTCGAGAATCGGATGCTGGCCGCGACCGGTCAGTCCAGGTCCAGATGGCAGACCCTTTTCGTCCTCAGCGTCGCGCCGCCGCCGGTCACCACGTCGCTGCTGTCGGCCCGTCTTGCCATTCAATGGCCGCCGCTGATCCGGACGCTGAATTCGCTGGAAGCCGACGGTTTGATCCGGCGGACGGAGAATCCGCACGACAAGCGATCGCGCCATATCGAGATCACGTCAGCCGGCATGGAGGTTGTCGAACAGGTTCAGCCGATCCTGTCGGACATCCGATCGACGGTATTTGCCAAGTTGAGCGAACAGGAGATGGAGTTGGCGACCCGCGTTCTGGGGATGATCGTTGCTGGCGTAGGGGAGGCTCAGGATATCGGTGACGACTGACATTGTCGGCGGCATTGCCATGGAACGCCGCGACACTGTCGGTTTGTCATGGTGATGGAATGACGGTCGCGGACGCGCCAGCCGGCGCCTCGATCGCGCGAAAATGACATTGCGACAGGCTTCGATCCTGCGGGACCGCATATCGCCACATTGGGGCCTTGGCCGCACCGAACCGGTCGCCGGCCATTGGCGAACCCGGTGACTGCGCTCCCCGCAGCGACGCCAGGCCGCTCAATGCCGCGCGCCGAGAAAACCCATGCCTCCACGATCGACTTCGCCGCAGAATGAGAATTATACAGCAAGAATAATGTATTTTGGCGGAGCGGCAGGGATTCGAACCCTGGATACGCTTTTGGCGTATACTCACTTTCCAGGCGAGCGCCTTCGACCACTCGGCCACCGCTCCGCATTGCACTGGAAGTGCGGCTCCCTATCGTGCGATGTGCGGCTAGGCAAGGGGTATGGGCAGGGGATGCTTTACTTTATCCCGACGCCGCTGTTTGATCGGTGCATGAACCGTCTTCTCGCGCTTGCGCTGTCCGCCGTCGTCCTTTCCGCCTGTCTTGCCGTCCCGGCTCTCGCCACCGATCCGCCCGCCACGCCCGCCGCCGTGGTGGCGCAGGCGCCGGCGGGCGCATGGCGGCCGATACCAGCGGACGAACTGCTGGTGATGACCATAGAGGGCGGCAAGCGCGTGGTCATCCAGCTCGCACCCGGCTTTTCGCCGCGCCATGTCGCCAATATCGCGGCGCTGGCGAAGGCGCATTGGTGGGACGGCACCAGCATCAACCGGGTGCAGGACAATTATGTCGCGCAATGGGGCGACGCGACGGAGAAGAAGCCGATGCCGCCCGGCCTGTCCGCCACCAGCCCGGACGATTATGCCCTGCCGCTGGCGACGCGGCGGCTTGCGGTCACGCCCTTGCCCCATGCCGATCCCTATGCCCCCTCGACCGGCTTTGTCGGCGGCTGGCCGGTGGCGATGGACGGGACGTCGGCGTGGCTGCCCCATTGCTACGGCTATGTCGGCGTCGGGCGCAATATATCGCCGGACGCCGGGACGGGCGCCGAACTCTATGCCGTGATCGGCCAGGCGCCGCGTCAGCTCGACCGCAACATCGCAGTCGTCGGGCGTGTGATCGAGGGTATGTCCAACCTGTCAAGCCTGCCGCGCGGATCGGGCGAACTGGGCTTTTACACCCCCACCGAACATCAGGTGCCGATCCTGACGGTCCGTCTCGCCAGCGAACTGCCGGTCGCCGACAGGCCGCATTTCGAGGTGATGGACACGCTGTCGCCCAGCTTCGCCGATTATCTGCGCCTGCGCGCCAACCGGAAGGATGATTTCTACGATCGCCCAGCCGGCGGCGTCGATCTGTGCAATGCGCCGGTGCCGGTCAGGGCCGCGCCTTAAAAACGGAGAACATTCTCATCCCGCTTGCGTTATCATGACGCCAGAGCGGCGCGATCGCAACCCGCGCCCATTTCTGGAGAGGCTCAGATGATCGTCGGCACCGTCAAGGAAATCAAGAATCACGAATATCGCGTCGGCCTGACCCCCGAAAGCGTGCATGAACTGACCGCGCACGGCCATGTCGTGCTGGTGGAGAGTGGTGCGGGCGAGGGCATTGGGGCGACCGACGCGCAATATGAGCGGGCCGGGGCGACGATCATCGCCACCGCGGCGGAGATTTTCGTCCAGGCGGAGATGATTGTGAAGGTCAAGGAGCCGCAGCCGCAGGAGCGCGTCCTGCTGCGGCCGGGCCAGATCCTCTACACCTATCTCCACCTGGCGCCGGACCCGGAACAGACCCGCGACCTGATCGCGTCGGGTGCAACCTGCATCGCCTATGAAACCGTGACCGACGTCCATGGCGGCCTGCCGTTGCTCAAGCCCATGAGCCAGGTCGCCGGTCGCATGGCGATCCAGGCCGGTGCGACCGCGCTGGAAAAGGCGCATGGCGGGCGTGGCGTGCTGCTGGGCGGCGTGCCGGGCGTGCTGCCGGCCAAAGTGGTGGTGATCGGTGGCGGCGTGGTGGGTTTCAACGCGGCGCAGATGGCGGCGGGCCTTGGCGCCGATGTCACCATCCTCGATCGCAGCCCCGAAGTGCTGGAAAAGCTCGGCATGTATTTCGAGGCGCGGGCCAAGACCCGGTTTTCCAACCGCGCCAACCTGGCCGAATGCGTGGCGGAGGCGGACCTCGTGATCGGGGCGGTGCTGATCCCCGGCGCCGCCGCGCCCAAGCTGGTCAGCGCCGCCATGCTGAAGACCATGAAGAAGGGCGCGGTGCTGGTGGACGTCGCGATCGACCAGGGCGGCTGCTTCGAAACCAGCCACGCGACCACCCATGCGGACCCGACCTATATCGTCGATGGCATCGTCCATTATTGCGTCGCGAACATGCCCGGCGCGGTCGCGCGCACCAGCACCTATGCGCTCAATAATGTGACGTTGCCGCATGCGCTGCGCATCGCCGAACTGGGGTGGAAGGACGCGTTGCGGCGCGATCCGCATCTGCGCGCCGGCCTCAATATCTGGGACGGGAAGGTCACGTATCAGGCTGTCGCGCAGGATCTGGGCCTGCCCTACACGCCGGCGGAAGACGCCATCGCCTAACCTGCGCCATCGACCGTCGGCCGGCCGGCGTTGCCTTTTACGCCTAGGTCGCCGTCGCGATTTTGTTTCTCCCATGCGTCAGACTTTGGGACAGTGGCTTGCGGGTTCGCGCACCTCGTTCGTCTAGCGGGACAGGGGGACATGACCACATGCCCCCATGCAGCTTGATTCCGCCGAAGAGAGGCATGGTTTAACGTCATGGTCGATTTCCCGATATTCGCCGCCTTGATCCGCAGAGGCGAACGCAACATCATGCGCGCTGGCCGCACTGGGCAGGAAGGGGCGCTGTAATGCAGGGCGATGTCATGACCTGGCTCATTCCGCTCATCGCGATGCTGGCCGCCGGCCTGCTCGCGGGCTTTGCCGCAGGCATTTTCGGCATTGGCGGCGGCTTCGTCGTGGTGCCGGCCCTGCTGGTCGTGCTGCCGCTGCTTGGCGGCACGCATGACGCCATCGCCCATGTCGCGATCGGCACGTCGGCGGCGACCATCATCGTCACCTCGATCCGTTCGCTCCTGTCGCACGCCAAGCGCGGCGCGGTGGAGTTCGAGGTGCTCAAGACCTGGGCGCCCTGGATCGTCCTGGGCTGCGGCGCGGGCGTGATGCTAGCCAGCCATGTCGACGGCCGCACGCTGAAGATGATCTTCGGCGGCGGCGTGATCCTGATGTCGCTGAACTTCCTGCTGCCCCGGGTGAGCGGCAAGGTCGTCAGCGACACGATGCCGTCGGGCATATTGCGCATGGGCATTGCCGGCGGGCTGGGCACCTTTTCCTCGCTGCTGGGCATCGGCGGCGGCACCATCGCCATCATGGTGATGACGCTGTGCGGCCGCACCATCCACCGGGCGATCGCCACGGCGTCGGGCATCGGCACGCTGATCGCCATCCCGACGACCATCGGCTTCGCGATCATCGGCCTGAAGGAAGGCGGCCTGCCCTGGGGTTCGCTGGGCTATATCAACATCCCCGCCACGCTGGCGATCGCCTCCATGTCGATGCTGACCGCGCCGCTCGGCGTGGCCGCCGCCCACAGCCTGCCCGCCGGCCCGCTCAAGAAGATCTTCGGCGCCTATCTGCTCGTAATCGGCTGCCTCATGCTGCGCGCCGGGCTCAAAATATAGACGCCAAAGCCGGGGCTTTGCGCGAAAGGCCGCCAGTGACAGGCTAACAGCCTTTGTCACTGGCGGCCTTTCGCGTTATCTGCGAGCCGGGGGACATGATGGCGCAGGCAGACGCGATTTCGATATTGCTGGTGGAAGATGACGAGGCCGCGCGCGCCAACATCGCCACGATCCTCAGCGACGCGGGCATGGTGGTGGAACAGGCGATCGACGGCGCCACCGGCCTCAACCGCGCCGGTGGCGGCAGCCACGACGTCATCATCCTCGACCGCATGTTGCCCCATCTGTCGGGCATCGACATCGTCACCCGGCTGCGGGTGGCGGGTGTAGGCGCCCCGGTGCTGATGCTGTCGGCGCTCGGCCGCAGCGAACATCGGGTCGAGGGCCTGGAAAGCGGCGTGGACGATTATCTCGCCAAGCCGTTCGAACCCGACGAACTGGTCGCGCGCGTCCGCGCGCTGTGGCGTCGGGCCAGCCGGCGCAGCCATGAGCCGGTGCTGCTGTTTGGCGACCTGGAGTGTCATGTGAAGGCGCGCACGGCCTTTCGCCAGGGCAAGCATCTGCCGCTCTCGCCCAAGGAATTCGAACTGTTCCGTTATCTGATGGAACATGCCGGCGAAGTGGTGACGCGCGAAATGCTGCTGCGGCAGGTATGGAAATTGAGCTTCGATCCCCAGACCAATGTCGTCGACGTGAATGTCGGCCGTCTGCGCCGCAAGCTGGAGGACGGGTTCGATGGCCCGGTGCTGGAAACCGTGTGGGGTACCGGTTATCGCCTGATCGCTGCGGCGGGGGCAGGGGCCAGCAGTGCCTAGACCCGGGCTGTTCCGTTCGGTCTTCGGGCGGGTCACCCTGTCGGCGCTGCTGGTCAGCCTGCTCTCCACGCTGGCGCTGTTCCTGGTGGTGCAGAAGATCGTCGAGGATGATGGCCGGGCGATGCTGGCGCGGGAGGTCGATACCGACCTGGCCGGACTCGCCGACATCTATCTCAGCAGCGACGAGGCGGAACTGAAGGCGCGGATCGCCGATCGCCTCGCCATGTATCGTGAGGATGGCGAACGTAGCTGGTATCTGCTGACCGATCCGGCCGGTCGCCGTCTGGCGGGCAATCTCGACCGCTGGCCGGTCATCGCATCCGAAGTGTCGGAGGCGCGCTACGTCAACCTGCCCGACGGCGACCGCATGTTCGCCCGCGCGACCCAGCTCGGTACCGGCGCGCGCCTGCTGGTGGGGCGCAGCAGCTATCGCGGGCAGGCGCTGCTCACCCGGCTTGCCACCGCCTTTGCCGTCGCCGGGGCGGGCATCGCGCTTCTCAGCCTGATCGCCGGCCATTTCGCCGCCCGTCGCCTGCGTGCGCGGGTGGAGGTGGTGAACGCCACCTTCGCAGCGGTTCGCGCGGGCCGGATCGCCGCCCGCGTGCCCGGGCCGGGGGACAATGATGAACTGGCCGAACTGGCCGCCAACACCAACGCCATGCTCGACCAGGTCGAACGGCTGGTCGAGGCGCAACGCACCGTGTCGGACCAGACCGCGCATGAGATTCGCACCCCGCTGATGCATCTCGACACCCGCATCCTCAAGGCGATGGAGGGGACGCAGGACGAGGCGCTGTTGCGCACGCTGGATCAGTCGCGGGCGGAAATCCGAAGCGTGGTGCGCCTGCTCGATTCGCTGCTCGATATTGCCGGCACGCAGGCGATGCGCGGCGACCTGCGCGGTCTGGCCGAAGTCGATCTCAGCGACGTTGCCGAAAGCCTGGCCGATCTCTACGGCGCCAGCGCGGAGGATCTGGGCATCGGCTTCCATGCGCGGATCGCGCCAGGGGTGCGCGTGCGCGCCGATCCGATGCAGATGACCCGGCTCATGTCCAACCTGCTCGACAATGCCTTCAAATATGTGCCGACCGGTGGCTCCATCGTGCTGGAACTGGCGCCCGGTCCGCATATCGTGGTGCAGGATAATGGCCCCGGCATCCCGCCGGCCGACCGCGAGCGGGTGTTCGAACGCTATGTCCGGCTTGACGGCGCGCGGGGCGGGGGGCATGGCCTTGGCCTTTCGCTCGCCAGGGCGATCGCAGAGCGGCACGAATTGTCGCTGCATGTGGAGGATGCCGCGCCCGGTGCGCGGTTCGTGCTCCAGCCGGAGGACCGCGATGATTAGGCTGCTCTTGCCGGTATTGCTGCTTGTCGCCGGACCGGCCGCGCCGGCAGCCGACATGCTGCCTGCCGATCCGGTGTTGCGGACGTTGATGGAAGGCGAGGTCGCGCAGGGCCATGGCGATCATGCCGCGCTGCTCGACACGGCGCAAATCCTCAAGGCGCTCGGCGCGACCCCGGCCGAAGGGCAGGATGATCTCGCGGCGCTATGGACGCAGGAGGCGCAGGATCATGGCGTCACTCAGTCGGCGCTTGGTTTTCGCGGCCGTGCGCTGGGGCCGGCCTATCGGCGCGGATCGCTCGGCGCGGGGGACAGCGTGACCGTGCGACAGCTTTTCTTCGCCGGACAGCGCGCCCAGATTTCGGTCGCCCCGGCTCACGGCGCGGCCAATCTGTCGATGCGGGTGCAGGGCGCGGATGGTAATACCCTGTGCGCCAAGCCGATCGGCGGCGCCCAGGCGGACTGCGCCTGGCTGCCGCTTTTTACCGACCGCTACGACATCGTGATCGAAAATGGCGGGTCGGTTCCTGCCGCTTTCTATCTGGTGGTCCGCTAGGCTTTTAACCGACTGAATTCAGGCCGATAAGCCCTGATTTTCGGGGATTTTCGCGCGTCGGCCCGTCGCCCCAATGCCTCGCTTCGTCCATTCTGCATATCCGTTCAGGCGAAAAGGGCCGGGGTCGGCGCGTTGTGCCATGCATGGTTCAGATCAGAAGAGGAGAAGAACCCATGATGTACGCAAAGCTTATCGCCGCCACAGCCCTGCTGGGCATGGCTCCTGCCGCCGCAATGGCGCAGGAAGGCCCGGTCAGCTATGAAGAGCAGCTGGCCCGGGTCGAAACCCAACTGGTCTATCAGGCGCCGATCGCTGGCGTGCAGAATGATTACTGGTTCAACTATCAGACCGATCTGGCCGAAGCGCGCAAGGAACTGACCAACGATCTGCGCGGTTCGTCCGACGCGGAGGATAATCGCGACGCCTGGGAGGAATATCGCGCCGAGCTGGCCGACGCTCGCGGCGACTATGCCAAGGAAATGACCGAAAAGGGCTATCCGGTCGGCGAGGTTCGCGTGCTGACCGACAATGGCCGCTAAACGGCACTGTTGACGGGGAGGCGCCTGTCCTCCCCGTCAATCGGCATCGGGGTCGCGGAAATTCAGCCGCCGCGTCACCGTATAGTCCAGCACGCCGACCAGCAGATAGCTGATCCACTGTTTCAGGAGGGTCAGCCCGCTGCGACCCGACCGATGCGCCTCCAGGCTGATCGCCCGGCTCCGCGCCGCCTCGCGCCCGATGAACTGGCGCACGTCTTCGGCGAAGACGGCATCTTCCACCCGCAGCATCACCTCCAGATTGATGAACAGGCTGCGCATGTCGAAATTGGCCGATCCCACATAGACCGCATCGTCGATGACGATCAGCTTCATGTGCAGCTTGCACGGCTGATATTCGTAGATATTCACGCCTCGTCGCAAGAGCGGCCCGTAGAGCAATCGCGCCGCCGCGACTGTCGCGCCATTGTCCGATCTGGCCGGCAGGATGATGCTTGCGCCCTTGCGTTGCGCGGCGCGGGCGATGCGTTTGAGCATCCCGCGTCCCGGCGAAAAATAGGCGGCGATCATATCAACCCGCCCCGCCTGCTCCAGGTCATGCTTCACCACCTGCGCCCAGGGGCTCAGGCGCCGGGTCGGTCCGCCGATCAGCCAGCGGAACGGGTCGTCTGGGTGGTGATGGAGCGACGGATGCCATTGTCGGACCATGCGCCGCAAAGTGCGGAAGCGATGCTTTTTCGTCGATCCCCAACGCCATAGCTGGCCATACCAGAGGGTCATCGCCTCGACCTGGTCGCCGACGATCAGCAGGCCGATGTCGCGCCAGCAATCCTCGGCGGGAATCCCGAAATAGCCGTCCTCGACATTGAAGCCGCCGATCATCAGTCTTTTGTCGTCGGCAATCGCCATCTTCTGATGGTTGCGGATCAGGTAGCGGGTGGAACGGCTGGTCCCGAACCGCGCAAAATGACCGCCCGCCTCGATCAGCGGCGCGAAAAAAGCGTCGGGGGTGGCGGACGATCCGAACCCGTCGATCATCAGCGTCACCGCTACCCCGCGTCGTCGCGCCGCGATCAGCGCGTCGCGGACCAGCGTCCCGCTGCCGTCGGCCGCGAAGATATAATAATAGAGCTTCAGGCTGTGTTGCGCCCCGTCGATCAGGGCGATCAGCGTGTCGCGCAGGGCCGGGCCTTCCGCGATCAGGCGCAGATGATTGCCGTGCAGGTCCAGGCGGATATCGTCCGCTTGCGCGCAGGCTGAGGCGGGCTCGACGGTCGCCATATCCCCTTCATGCCCATTTCGCTCGTGTATCGCCATGGCTTTATGGCCTTTTCATTGACTCTTGCAGGGACGGCTGCTAGGCGGCCCGTTCACGACTTTCCTTCCGTTATTTGCAGGAGGCCCTGTTTGGCCCGCGTTACCGTCGAAGATTGCGTCGACAAGGTTACCAACCGTTTTGACCTCGTCCTTCTCGCCGCCCAGCGCGCGCGGGAGATTTCCGGCGGCGCCGAGCTGACGCTCGACCGCGATCGGGACAAGAATCCGGTCGTCGCCCTGCGCGAGATCGCCGAGGAAACCGTCTTGCCTGCCGATCTGCATGATTCGGTCGTCGCGTCGCTGCAGAAGGTGCAGATCGACGATGACGATACGCCGGACGAGATCGGTTCGATCGCCCAGTCGGCGGAGGCTCTGCGCCTGACCGCCGCCGCGCCGCCGCGCAACCAGAATATTGGCGGCGATTACGACGGCTGATCGCTGGAAGAGTTTGGAGAGGGAAAGAGGCTCGGCCTGCGCAAGCGGGACCGGGCCTCGACCTTTTTGAGACAGCAAAAAGGCGCGGGGACGGATTGTCCCACGCGCCTTTTTTGTTTTAGCAGCTGCCGTTGCGGTCGATCGCGCGGCCAGCCAGCGCGCCGGCGCCCGCGCCGATGATCGTACCTGGCGCACGGTCGCCGCGCGTGTCAACGGCCCGGCCCAGCAGCGCGCCGGCTACGCCGCCCAGCAGCAGACCGGTGGTGCCGCCCGACTTGCGGCAGCGGTAGCGGTTATCGTCGCGATAGCCGCGCCGATCAGCATAGCGGTCGCCACGATGATGATCGCCGCGATAGTCGCGATGATAGCCGCGACGATCATGGTCGCGCGCATAGGATGTTGCGGGGACCACTGCGCTCAGCGACGCGGCGGCAAGGGCGGTGGCCAAAATGGCTTTACGAAAGATCATCTATATTCTCCTCAAACCCTGAAATCTCTGACTGTGATTGGGGTATCGCATGAGGCACTTGTTTCGTTCCTGAACCGGCCTGTTATGCGCGGTTCAGCTAAGACATTGGAACATCTAAAGAGACAGCGCCTGCTGCCCGCCGCCCAATGGCGGCAGCGCCCAGTCGATCGCACCGCGGCCCTTGGCTTCCAGAAAGGCGTTGGCCCTGGAAAAGGGCCGCGATCCCAGAAAACCGTTGTGCGCGGAAAGGGGGGAGGGGTGCGCGGACTTGATGACCAGATGGCGGCTCTGATCGACGAAGCCCGCCTTGCGCTGCGCATAGGCGCCCCACAACAGGAAGACGACCGGCTCTTCCTTCTGTGCGACGATCCGCACCACCGCGTCGGTGAACAGTTCCCAGCCCTTGCCCTGATGCGACGCGGCCCGCCCCATCTCCACCGTCAGCACGCTGTTGAGCAGCAGCACGCCCTGTCTGGCCCAATGCTCCAGAAAGCCATGGCTGGCCCGTGGGATGCCCAGATCCGCCTCCATCTCCTTGTAGATATTGACCAGCGACGGTGGCGTGCGCACGCCCGGCTGTACCGAAAAGCACAGGCCATGGGCCTGCCCTTCGCCATGATAGGGGTCTTGCCCCAATATCACGGCTTTCACCTGATCCAGCGGGGTCAGGTCCAGCGCGCGAAAATATTCGCTGCCCTTGGGGAAGATGCGCTTCCCCGCCACTTTCTCCGCCTGCAGGAAATGTTTCAGTCCCTGCATGTGCGGGGCGGCGAATTGGTCGGCCAGCGGCGCGCGCCAGCTTTCGTGCAGCTTGATGGTGTCGCTCATGCCGTCTGATGGCGCGGGGCGCAAAGTCCTGTCAACCTGCCTGTTTCGGGGGCAAAGCCTCTTGCCTCCCGCGCGCTGATCCGCGACAGGCAAAACATGTCGTTCGCTCGTCCCGTCAGCTTGCTCGCCGCTTTCGGCCTGTTTCTCGCCCCACTGCCCAGCGCGGACGCCTTCGGGCCACCACCCAAGCCGCTGGTCCAGCAGACCGCCGAAGCGAAACTGTTGGGTGAATTTGCGCGCTTTGCGGCCCTGTCGGACGGTTCGGTCGGGATCGCGGTGCGCGATCTCCAGACCGGCGAGACGCAGGCGATGAACGGCGACACGCTGTTCCCGATGGCCAGCGCCTATAAAGTGGCGGTGGCGGGGCGCATCTTCGCGCTGGTCGATGCGGGGGAGGCGCGGCTCGACGAACAGCTTGCGCTCGATCCTGCGCTGGCGAGCGAGGGCGGCATCGCCTGGATGTTCTCCCGCCCCGGCGCGACCCTGTCGATCGACCGGCTGCTCGAACTGATGCTCCAGAAGAGCGACAATAATGCGACCGACGTGCTGGTCGCGCGGGCGGGCGGGCCGCAGGCGATCACCGGCTTCGTCAACAAGCTCGGCGTCACCGGGCTGCGCGTCGACAGCGACACCGCGCATCTCCTCTATCGCGCCATGGGCATCCATCCGCTGGCGGGCAGCTTCCGCCAGAATGCGGACGCAGCCCGCCGCGCCGACCCGCAACTGGTCACGCGCGACCTGCGCGACCTGCCCAATATGGCCTTCGCCGCCGAATTGCAGGATACGTCCACGCCCACGGCGATGCTCGACCTGATCGCCGCCTATGAATCGGGTCGCGCGCTGTCGGCGGCCAGCACGCAGCGGCTGTTCACGATCATGGCGAATTGCGAAACGGGCAAGAAGCGCATCGTCGGCATGTTGCCGCCCGGTACCGCGGTCGCGCACAAGACGGGCTCGCTCAACGGCATCGGCAACGATGTCGGCGTGGTGCGGCTGCCCGATGGCCGCCGCTTCGCAATCGCGGTTTTCGTGATGAAGGACGGCAAGGGCCATGTCGCGCGCGACCGGATCATCGCGGAGGCGGCGCGGGCCGCTTACGATTATTTCCTCTATGCTCCCGACAGGGCGCACGGTCTGGCGCATAAGACTTAACAGCCACCGGCTGTTTCGTTACGCTCGCGGTCAAAGAGAGGATGCCAGGCATATGGCCGTGACACGCATGAAGCGCTTCCGCGACTTTTGGCCTTATTATCTGCAGGAACATGCGCGTCCGGGCACCCGCGCGCTCCATTATGCCGGCACCAGCCTGGTGGTGGCGCTCGTCGCGGCGGCGCCCTTTGCCGGGCGGTGGTGGATGGCCGTGGCCTTGCCCCTGGCAGGCTATGGCTTCGCCTGGGCCGGCCACGGCCTGATCGAACGCAATCGCCCTGCGACCTTCCGCTACCCGCTCTGGTCGCTGCGCGCGGATTTCGTCATGTGGTATCGCTTTCTCACCGGTCGCATGGGTCGCGACCTCGCCCGTGCCGGTGTACGGCCCGACGGCACTGTCGATCCGGCTAGACGCATGTCCGTCTGACCGATCCGCTTGACCCGCCCCGGCGCTCTGCCACAAGGGGCGCGATGACATTGTCCGCGATCTTCTCGCAGCCCGACCGGGCGACCCTGGCTGAACGTTGGCAGGCGCTGGAGGCGCGGTCGGACGGCAGCTTCTTCCTCGGCTGGACCTGGGTAGGGGCATGGCTCGACAGCTATGGCGTCCGGCCTGATCTGCTGGCGGTCACCGACGCAGCGGGGCAGGATGTGGCGCTGGCGCTGGTCGGCCATGCGATGCGGCCGCGCCTGTTGGGGGGCGTGGCGACGCTCAGCCTCAACCAGTCGGGCGATCCCCAGGCCGATCGGCCCTATGTCGAATATAATGGCCTGCTGGTCGAAGCCGGACGGGAAGCGGAGGCGACCGTCGCCGCGCTCGCCGCATTGGCGCGCCGCCGCGACTGGCGGGCGCTGACGCTGAGCGGGATCGCGCCCGATTCGTCGTTGCTTGGGCTGCCCGCGCGCCGCCGCATCCGGGTCGATGTCTCCCCCGTCTATCAGGTCGATCTCGACGCGGTGCGCGTCGCCGACGGCGATTATCTGTCGTTGCTCAGCGCCAATACGCGCAGCCAGATCCGCCGCGCGATGAAGGATCATGGCGGCCCACTCCCCGACGTTGCTATCGGCGGGCTTGATGACGTCATCCCCTGGCTGGAGGAGATGGCGGCGTTCAACGGCGGCCGCCATGCCGACAACGCCTGGGACGATGCCGGCTTCCGCAGCTTCGTCGGCACGATCTGCGCGCGCGGACTGCCATCGGGCGCGGTGGAACTGCTGCGCTTCGCCGATGCCGGCGGCGTGGTCGGGCTGCTGGTCAATTTCGTCCATCGCGGCGTGGCGATGAACTATCAGTCCGCCTTCGCCGCGGCGCGCACCGCCAAGGACAAGCCCGGCCTGCTCTGCCATGCGGCGGCGGTCGGTCATTATGCTGGGCGCGGCCTGTCCCGCTATTCGCTCCTGGCGGGGAAGGATCGCTACAAGCAGAGCCTCGCCACCTGCGAGGAGTCTCTCGAATGGTGGGTGCTGGAACGGTTCAGCCCGCGCCTCGAAGCCGAAGCGCTGCTACGCCGCTTGCTCAGGCGCCCAGCTTCCGCATGATGCGATAGATCAGGCGGCGGATTCCCTGCGCCTCTGGCCGGGCCGTCACTGTGCCGACCGGCAATCCCCTTTTGCGCAGAAGCGCGTTGAAACTGTGCAGTTCGCCTTCCGCCACGCTGCGTTCCGACCGCCATGTCACCGACAGGCTGACCGACACGGTCGGGCCGTTCTCGACGAAATGCGGCGCCTTTACCGGCACATGGATCGCGTCGCCGGGTTCCAGCCGCACGGCCTTGCCATGCGCCTTGAACCCGTCCTGCCACACCAGGTTGCGGTGGCCGCCGCCGTGAAAATCCTCGCTTTTCTGCGCCGGAACCAGATGCTGGTCGCGCGCGGGGAAGACGGTCATCGTCTTCACGCCCATGATCTGGAGCAGGATATTATGCTCCGGGTCCATATGGAATGGCGTGACGCTGCCGGGCGAAGACAGGAAGATGAAGGCTTCGCGATGCAGCATCGGCCCGGTCCTGTCCGCGACGATCGGCGCCAGTTCCGCCAGCGCCGCGTCCAGCAGCGCGGCATAGGCCGGGTCGCGCTCGACATTCTTGAGCACGGCCCAGCTACCATTGGTGTCGATCGTCCGGATCGTCTCGCCCAGGGTCAGGCCATTGGACGGGGTATCCTCCGGGCGCACGCCCAGCGGCAACTTGCCCAGATTATATTCGACCGAGGCGGCGGGCATCCGCTCGGCCAGGGTCGCCAGCGCGTCGAGCGTCAGCAGGCCATGGCCGATCAGCCCATGATGCAGCTTCGTCGACTGGTCGGGATAGGCGGCGGCGAAGAGCGCGCGGGCGTCGTCGGGGAAGATGATGGCGTCGGCGACCGGCGCGATCGGGCTATGAGCGGTCATGCCTGTCCTTTCAGTTTTCTGGCGATCGCCTCCACCCCATTGGCGAGCGCGAAGGCGGCGCTGCGCTGCATCCGGGCCACGCCGGCGCCATGCAGGGCGATACGATATTGCACGATGGTCCGTCGCTCCGCCCACAGGCTGTCGATCATCGGATGATCGGGGGCGGCGCAACTGTCCATCCAGCCGATCGCCGGATCGGCCTGCACCGCGTTCAGGTTGGCGATCTCGATCAGCACGCCCGGCGAAAAGCGGCCCAGCGTCTCGTCGAAGGCGATCTTGAAGGAAAAGGCGCCCTCGCCATGGCGGAAATTGACCAGCATCGCGATCGCCCGGTCGTCCAGGTCGATGCGCAGCATGTGCAGGCGCCCGGCGTCGAACGCGGCGGTGCAGGCGGCGCGGAAGAAGGCGGCGTCGGCAGGCTTGCATTCCAGCGCAGTGCCTTCCTGCCCCTTCCAGCCCGACGCCTCCAGCGCCAGGAAATCGCCGCACCAGCGCGCCAGCTCATCCGGTTCGCTCAACAGGCGCGTCTCGACCGCGCCCATCTCCGCCAGCCGTTTTTGCAGGCGCCGCAATTCCTTGCGCTTCTTCGACCGGACCTGCGTTTCCCAATAGGCGTCGGCCGTGAGGTCCGATCGCAGCATCGCGCGGTCGTAGCGGTGGATTTCTAGCCGGCCGCGCCGCTGCTCCACGCATAATGCCTCCAGCGCCGCGGCGTTGGCCCCGGCGGCGTCCAGTCCTTGGAGGTGGAGGAAGCCGCGCGCCCAGGGGGCCGCGTCCAGTTGCGCCAAGAAGTTGCGCCAGGCCGCGACCTCATGCCCCTGGCGAATGATCGGCGCGCCGAAGAAACAATGATCGTGCATCCAGTTCGCCACGCAGCCGATCGGCAGCCGACCATGGCGGGGCTTGCGGACGACCGGCAACAGGCCGATCGCCATGTCGCCATCGCGCGCCTCGATCAGGTGGACGTCGCCGTCGCCTGCCAGATGGTCGATTGCGGCGCCCAGCATGTCGGGCGCATAGAAAGCGTTGGCCTCCGATGCGTCCAGCGCCAGCGCCAGCCAGCGGTCGCGCTGTCCGTGCCCCGTCAGACCGGCGGGCGCGGCTGGGGGCGTGGGATGGGATGCCATGTCCATGGCTTTCGCATAGACGATAAAGATTAGAGCGCGGTAAAGATCGGCGAAAGCCTGAGCGTCCCGCGCGGCTTGGAGCCGATGAGGGCTTTACAAGCCGTGGTGGATTGTCTGAGACGGGGGGAGGGGCCGCGCATCTGCGCCCAGCCGAGAGGGAAGTGCATGACCATCCTCGTTACCGGAGCTGCCGGATTTATCGGCATGCATGTCGCCGACCGGCTGCTGGCGCAGGGTCATGCCGTGGTCGGTATCGACAATATGAACGATTATTATCCGGTATCGCTGAAACGCGACCGGATCGCGCAGTTGCAGGCGGCCCATGGTCGGCTCTTCACCTTCCACGAACTGGATTTCGCTGATCTCGACGCGCTGCATGCCGCCCTGGCCGATCAGGTGATCGAGGCGATCGTGCATCTGGGCGCGCAGGCCGGGGTGCGCTATTCGCTGATCAATCCCCACGCCTATGTCCGCTCCAATCTGGCCGGCCATGTCAACATGCTGGAACTGGCGCGGGAGCGGCGGGTGCGGCACCTCGTCTATGCATCTTCTTCGTCGGTCTATGGCGGCAACGACATGCTGCCTTTCCGGGTGGAAGATCGCGCCGACCATCCCGTCTCGCTCTATGCCGCGACCAAGCGCGCCGACGAACTGATGAGCGAAACCTATGCCCATCTCTTCCGTATTCCGATGACGGGGTTACGCTTCTTCACCGTCTATGGCCCCTGGGGCCGTCCCGACATGGCGATGTGGATCTTCACGGCGAAGATATTGGCGGGGGAGCCGATCCCGGTGTTCAACCACGGCCGGATGCAGCGCGACTTCACCTATATCGATGATATCGTCGCCGGCATTGTCGGTTGCCTCGATCATCCCCCCGCCGACGATGGCGCGATCAAGGCCGGCGGCAGTCGGGCGCCCCACCGGCTCTATAATATCGGCAACAACCGCCCCGAAGAATTGATGCATCTGATCGCCGTGCTGGAAGACGCCCTGGGCAAAAAGGCCGCGATCGACTTCCAGCCGATGCAGCCGGGCGATGTTCACGCCACTTATGCAGATATCAGCGCGATCTCGCAGGATATTGGTTTCGCGCCGACAACGGGAATCGAGTCGGGCGTGCCGCGATTCGTCCAATGGTATCGCACCTATCATGCGGAACGATGACGACATGATGCAATGCGGATAGGAAATAGGAAAAGGTTCCACGGCTCGTCGCTATAAATAATCAGTTCACCTTAACATGGTCCTGATATTGCCCGCTTACCTGCGGCAATTTTTCTTTCGCACTTGCAAAATACATTGCCATAAGTGCCTGAAACAGCGTAAGCCATGCTCCCATGCTGGTTGCGAAATCAGCTAGGGGTCGCGGAACGAGGGAAAGACGACACATCGAATACGATGGTTCGTCGCCGTTGATCCGGCCGGGTGATCTGGTCGTGAGAAACGGATAAAAGGGCAAACGCGTGTCGACACCAGCTTCGAAGATTGTACCGTTCGGCTCAGGCGGCCGTATCGTCGAGACTGCCTGCCGCAGTCTTTCGATTGCGGCCTCAGGGCTGAATGCGCTGGAGGCCAAATTCTCGGAACGGGAATTTGCCGCTACCTTCCTGCGCGTGATCGGCGTGATCATGAAAGTGCGCGGCCGTGTGATCGTCACCGGCATCGGCAAGAGCGGCATCGTCGCGCGCAAGATGACGGCGACGCTCACCTCTACCGGCACCCCGGCCATTTTCCTGCACCCCGCGGATGCAGGGCATGGCGATCTGGGCATGATCACCCCGGATGACGTCGTGTTGATGCTGTCCCATTCGGGCGAATCGACCGAACTCGGTCCGATCATCCATTATTGCAAGCGCTTCGCCATTCCGCTGGTGGCCATCACTGCGCAGGAGCAAAGCACCGTCGCCATGGCGGCCGACATGTGCGTGCTGATGCCCGAAGTGGAGGAAGCCTGCCCCAATTCGCTCGCCCCCACGACGTCGACCACGGTGCAGATGGCGCTGGGCGATGCGCTGGCGATTTCGCTGATGGAGATGCGCGGCTTTTCCGCCGACGATTTCCATAAATTCCATCCCAATGGCCGACTCGGCGCGCAACTGGTCAAGGTGCGCGAACTGATGGCCACCGGCGACGACGTCCCGATGGTGCGGGAAGACGCCTCGCTGCTCGACGCGACCATCGAAATGACGCGCGCGCGCCTTGGCGGGACGGCGATCGTCGACCGTAACGGCCGGCTGATCGGCGCCTTCACCGATGGCGACCTGCGCCGCACCGTGACCGGCAAGCAGAATCTGACCGAGGCCGTGGGCCGGTCCATGACGCTGACCCCGTTCGCGGTCGGCCCCGATGAACTCGCGTCGGAAGCGATGCACCTGATGCATGAGCGCAATATCATGTTGCTGTTCGTCTGCGAAAATGGCCGTCTGATCGGCGCGGTCCATATGCACGACCTGCTCCACGCCGGGGTTGCCTGAGCCTTCTCGTCGTCATTCCCGCGCGGGCGGGGTCTTCCCGCCTGCCGCGCAAGCCGCTCAGGCTGATTGCCGGGCGGACGCTGCTCCACCGCACGATCGCGATGGCGCGCGCGGCGATCGGTGCGCGCGAGGGCGTCGCCCTGACCGTTGCAACCGATGACGAGGCGATCGCCGACCATGCCCGCGCTGTCGGCTGCGATGCAGTAATGACCGATAGCGCCATCGCCACAGGTTCGGGCCGCGCGCTCGCCGCGGCGCAGGCCCAGCCCTCGCCACCGCGCTTCGTCGTCAATCTCCAGGGCGATTCGCCCTTCCAGCCCGAAGGAGCGCTCGGCGCGGTGATCGCCGCGTTGCAGGACGGCGCGCCGGTCGCCACACCGGTCATCGCGCTGGATTGGCCCGCGCTCGATGCGCTGCGCGAGCATAAGACGCGATCTCCCTTCAGCGGCACTACCTGCGCCCGCGCGCCCGATGGACGCGCGTTGTGGTTTTCCAAGACGATCATCCCGGCGATCCGCAATGAGGACAAGCTGCGCGAAACCGATCCCCGCTCCCCGGTCTGGCGGCATGTCGGCCTCTACGGCTATGCGTTCGACGCATTGGAGCGGTTCGAGGCCTGTCCGCCTACGGTGCTGGAAAATCTGGAGGGGCTGGAGCAGTTGCGCCTGCTCGAACTGGGCATATCGGTCATGACCGTGGCGGTCGATCCGCCGCGCTTCGACAGCAGCGGCATCGATACGGAGGCGGACATCAGCCGCGTCGAAGCGCTGATCGCCGTCTATGGCGACCCGACCCCGCCGCTCTGATCGTCCGCCCGCCATCATGCGCCGCATCTTCATCATCCGCCACGGCAATACCTTCGCCAGCAGCGCCGACGCCTGTCGCGTGGGCGCCCGCACCGATATCCCGCTGGTGGACAGCGGTCATGCGCAGGCCGGCCGGTTGGGCGACTGGTTCGCGCGCCAGGCGCTGCCGATCGACCGCCTCCTGTCCAGTCCACTGCTGCGCGCCCGCGAAACGGCCGATCATATCGCCGCCGCGACCGGCCATGACCCCAACGGTGCGCGCGACTGGCTGGGGGAGATCGACCATGGTCCCGACGAAGGGCGGCCGGAGGCGGCGGTGCTGGCCCGGATCGGCGCGCAGGCGCTGGCCGACTGGGACGAGCGCGGCATCGCACCCGATGGCTGGATCGTGGATGCCGACGCCCGCATCGCCGCCTGGCGCGCCTTCTTCGCGGAGGGCGGCGCGGGCGTGGACCTGCTCGTCACGAGCAATGGCGCGGCGCGCTTTGCTCTGATCGCGGCGGGCCTGCCGCTCGGCGCGCTGAAGTTGCGGACCGGGGCTTTTGGCGAACTGGCCGTCGATCAGGATGGTGGGGTCACGCTGGTACGCTGGGACGAGCGACCTTAGAGCATCGTGCGGAAAAGTGGGAACCGCTTTTCTGCTTGAAACGATGCGACAACAAAAACTTAGAGCGCGCGACGTGCGTCGGATTTAACGCAGCGTGCTCTAGTCCTTTACCCGCACTCCACCGTGACATGCTCCATGCGCGGCAGCGCGCGCACCCGTGCCCTTACCTTGGGCGCGTCGGCGCCGGGGGCCAGGCTGATGATCGCCGCATGGGCATGGGGACCGATGCGCCAGACATGCAGGTCGCGGATGGTGGCGCCTTCGGCTTCCGCCTGCGCGCGCACCCGCGCCATCAGCGCCGGCTCTGCCGTATCGAGCAGGATCGCGGCGGTGTCCTTCATCAGGCCCCAGGCCCAGCGTGCGATCACCACCGCGCCCAGCAGGCCGACGGCCGGGTCCATCCACCACCATCCCAGATAGCGCCCAGCCAGCAGAGCGCCGATGGCCAGCACCGACGTCAGCGCGTCGGTCAGCACATGCACATAGGCCGCGCGCAGATTATTGTCGGCATGGCCATGTCCATGGTCATGGCCATCATCGTCATGCCCATGGTCGTGGCTATGATCGTGGCCCAGCAGCAGCGCGCTGATGATGTTGATGATCAGGCCGACGACCGCCACCAGCGTCGCCTCGCCAAAAGCGACGTCGATCGGCTGGAACAGGCGCAACCCCGATTCGACCGCGATGAACAGCGCGGTCACGCCCAGCAGCAGCGCGGAGGCGAAGCCCGACAGGTCACCGACCTTGCCGGTGCCGAAGGTGTAGCGCGGGTTGCGCGCATGGCGCTTGGCATAGCCATAGGCGGCTGCCGCCACCGCCAGCGCCCCGGCATGGGTCGCCATGTGGAATCCGTCCGCCAGCAGCGCCATCGACCCGGTTATCCAGCCGAAGGCGATTTCCACCACCATCGTCGCGGCGGTCAGCCAGACGACCCACAGGGTCCGTTTCGCATTCTGGTCGTGGCCGGCGGACAGGTAGATATGGTCGAAATAATGGCTGTCTTCGCCATCGTCGGCCATGCCGGCAGGGCCATGGTCGTGGCCATGATCGGCATCATTATGCCCATGGTCGTGATGGCCATGCCCGTGATGATCCTGCCTGTCGTCGTCGTGCATCGTCATTTCCCGTAACGGCGGATCAGCGCCAGCATTTCCTCGGTCGCCGCCTGGCGCGCTTCGTCGGACAGGCCCGGACGGGCGACATGTTCGCGCATATGCTGCTCGATCAGTTCCTCCATCAGGCTGCCCACCGCGCCGCGCACCGACGCCACCAGCTGCAATGTTTCCGAACAGCCGGCGTCGCCGGACAATTGCCGCTCCACGGCGGCGACCTGTCCCGCGATCCGGCGCACCCGCGCCAGCAATTTATCCCGATCCGCTATGATGTGCATAGGATACCCCCCTATACTATAATTGCGGAAAAGCAAGAGTGGATCGCGATGCGCCGCTCCCCTATCAGGGGCGCCATGACGAGCGATCTGGACTGCGACCTGGCGATCATCGGCGGCGGCCTCGCCGGCGGGCTGATCGCGCTCGCCTTCGCCGCGTTGCGGCCGGAGATACGACTGCTGCTGGTCGAACAGGGGGAGCGCCCTGGCGGCAATCATCTCTGGTCCTTCTTCGACGGCGATGTCGCGCCCGCCGATCGCTGGCTCATCGATCCGCTTGTCGCCCATCGCTGGCCGCAGGGCCATGCCGTGCATTTCCCCGGCCACAGGCGCGATCTGGCGACGCCTTATAACAGCGTGACTACTGTCCAACTGGCTGTCGCTCTCGAACGCCAATTGGGCGATCGCCTGCTGACCGGCGCGACGGCGGATGCGGTCGATCCCCGCGCCATCCACCTGATCGACGGTCGGACAATCCGGGCACAGGCGGTGATCGACGCGCGCGGGGCGGGGGATTTGTCGGCCCTGCGCTGCGGCTGGCAGAAATTCGTCGGCCATGCCATCCGCTGCGACGATCCCCATGGCATAAACCGCCCGGTCATCATGGATGCGACAGTCGACCAGATCGACGGTTATCGCTTCGTCTATCTACTTCCCTGGGACGATCGCACTCTCTTCATCGAGGACACCTATTATAGCGATACGCCGGACCTCGACCTGCCCGCGCTAGACGCCCGCATCGCCGCCTATGCGCAGGCAAAGGGGTGGCATGGCGACATCGTCCATCGCGAACAGGGCGTCCTGCCGGTCGTGCATGGCGGCGATTTCGAGCGCTACTGGCCAAAGGGCGACCCGGTCGCCCGCGCCGGGGTGCGCGCCGGCCTGTTCCAGCCGATGACCGGCTATTCGCTGCCCGATGCCGTGCGCTTCGCGCTCTGGCTGGCAAATCAGCCGCTCGACGGCCTGCCTGCCGCGACCCGCGCTTATGCCAAGGCGTACTGGCGGCGTGGCGGCTATTACCGGCTGCTCGGCAGGATGCTGTTCGGCGCCGCCATGCCCGATCAGCGCTGGCGCATCTTCGCCCGCTTCTATCGGCTGCGCCCGGACCTGATCCAGCGCTTCTATGCCGGTCGATCGACCATCGCGGACCGTATCCGCATCTTGTGCGGACGGCCCCCTGTACCCATAAGGGACGCCATGCGAACATTATGGAACCCGCCCGCCTGATGACCACCAGGACCGCGATCGTCATCGGCGCAGGCTTTGGCGGCCTGGCGCTGGCCATCCGCCTGCAATCGGCCGGCATCGACACCACCCTGGTCGAAGGCCGCGATCGCCCCGGCGGGCGCGCCTATATGTGGGAAAAGGACGGCTTCACCTTCGACGCCGGACCGACCGTCATCACCGACCCCGATTGCCTGGCCGAACTGTGGCGGCTGTCGGGTCATGACATGGCGCAGGACGTCACCCTGATGCCGGTGTCGCCCTTCTACCGTCTCAACTGGCGCGACGGCACCAATTTCGATTACAGCAATGACGAAGCCGCGCTCCGCGCCGAAATCGCCAGGCTCGATCCGGGTGACGTCGCGGGCTACGAACGCTTCTGCGACTATGCTGCGGGCGTGTATGAAGAGGGCTATCGCAAGCTCGGCTCTGTCGCTTTCCTCGACTTCGCCTCGATGATCAAGGCGGCGCCCAGCCTCGCCAAATATCAGGCCTGGCGATCGGTCTATTCGGTCGTCGCCAGCCATGTGAAGAATGAAAAGCTGCGCGAGGCGTTGTCCTTCCACACCTTGCTGGTCGGCGGCAATCCGATGAAGACCAGCGCCATCTACGCCCTCATCCACAAGCTGGAAAAGGATGGCGGCGTCTGGTTCGCGAAGGGTGGAACCAACCGGCTGGTCCATGGCATGGCGACCCATTTCGAACGGCTGGGCGGCACGCTGCGGCTGGGCGATGCGGTCACCCGGATCGAAACCTATGGCGACAAGGCGACGGCGGTCCACACCGCCTCGGGCTGGCGCGGGGAGGCGGACGCGATCGCCACCAACGCCGACCTGATGCACAGCTATCGCGACCTGCTCGGCCATCATCCGCGTGGCGTGAAGCAGGCCGACAAGCTCGGCCAGAAACGCTGGTCGCCCAGCCTGTTCGTCCTCCATTTCGGGATCAAGGGCAGCTGGCCCGGCATCCCTCATCACATGATCCTGTTCGGTCCCCAGTACGAAGGGCTGCTCACCGACATTTACGATCATGGCGTGCTGCCGCAGGATTTCTCGCTCTACCTGCACCATCCCACGGTCACCGATCCGTCGATGGCGCCGGACGGCCATTCGACCTTCTATGCGCTGGCCCCGGTGCCGCATATGGGCAAGCTGCCGATCGACTGGGACCAGTTCGGTCACGCCTATGCCGAACGCATATTGGACGAGATCCAGCATCGGCTGATCCCCGACATCCGCTCGCGCATCGTCACGCGCTTCCATTATGCGCCCAGCGATTTCGGCCGCGACCTCAACGCCCACATGGGCAGCGCTTTCAGCCTGGAGCCGCTGCTGACCCAGAGCGCCTGGTTCCGCGCACATAATCGCGACGATGTCATTCCCAACCTCTATCTGGTAGGGGCCGGCACCCATCCCGGCGCGGGCATTCCCGGCGTGGTGGGCAGCGCCAAGGCGACCGCGGCGCTGATGCTGGACGATTTACGATAGAGGGGCATGACCCCGCGGACGGACATAATGAAAAGACTGGCTGTATATTGCGGATCGGCGACCCCCGCCGACCTCACCTATATCGACGCGGCGCGCCATGTCGGGCGGACGCTGGCGGAGCGCGGCATCGGCGTCGTCTATGGCGGCGGGCGGCTCGGCCTGATGGGCGCGGTGGCGGATGCGGCGCTGGAAGCGGGCGGCGAGGTGATCGGCGTGATTCCCGAAGCCCTGGTCGGCGCGGAGGTCGCGCATCGCGGCTGCACGGAATTGCATGTCGTCCAGACCATGCACCAGCGCAAGCAGCTCTTCACGGACCTGTCGGACGGCTTCGTCACCCTGCCGGGCGGCGTCGGCACGATGGACGAATTGTGGGAAGCGATCAGCTGGGCGCAACTGGGCTATCACAGCAAGCCGGTCGGCCTGCTCAATGTCGCGGGCTTCTACGATCAGTTGATCGGCTTCAACCGGCAGATGGTGGAGGCCGGCTTCATCCGCGCCCAACATGCGGGAATCATGATCCATGCCGACGGCATCGAGGCGCTGGTCGACGCCATGGCCGCCTATCAGCCTCACGAGACGATCTTCGCGATGAAGGCAGACAGGCTCTGACGGTATAAAAACGCATCCGTTCGCGTCGAGCGAAGTCGAGAAGCGGTTGGCGCGTTCCCTGTGCTTCTCGACTAGGCTCGAAACGAACGGTCGTTGGGTGACTTTCCTTGCAAGGCAGGGCATGTCTCGCCGCATGTCCTCTTCAATCCCCGACCGCCCCGCCCTCGTCGCCCACGCCCGCGACAGCATCGCGCGCGGCTCCAAATCCTTCGCCATGGCATCGAAGCTGTTCGACCGGAAAACCCGTGAGCGGGCCTGGTTGCTCTACGCCTGGTGCCGCAAGTGCGACGATATCGCCGATGGCCAGGATCATGGCGGCGCGATGACCAGCGTTTCGGATGCGCAGGCCCGTCTGTCGATGATGCGCGTGCTGACGGACAAGGCGCTACGCGGCGAACCGACCGGCGACCCGGCGTTCGACGGCTTCGGCGTGGTCATGCGCGAATGCGCCATCCCCGAACGCTACGCCCACGACCTGATCGAGGGATTCGCGCTCGACGCGCGCGACTGGCGGCCGCGCAGCGAAGCCGACATGCTGCGCTATTGCTATCATGTCGCGGGCGCGGTCGGTTGCATGATGGCGGTGCTGATGGGCGTGGACCCAAAAGACCGCGCGACGCTCGACCGTGCCTGCGATCTGGGCCTTGCCTTTCAACTGGCCAACATTGCCCGAGACATCAGCGAGGATGAAGCGGCGGACCGCTGCTACCTGCCGCAATTATGGCTCGCCGAAATGGACATTCCGCCGGGCGAGCATATGAAGCCCTGGGTCCGGTCCCGACTGGCGATCCTGTCGCGTCGGCTGGCCGACATGGCCGCCGCCTATGAGGACAGCGCCCGCCACGGCACCGGCGCATTGCCGCCCCGCGCCGCCTGGGCGGTGCTGGCGGCCGCCGGCATTTACGGCGACATCGCCCGCGAAGTTGCGCGCCGCGGCGAGCAGGCCTGGGACCACCGCGTTGTCACCCCCAAGCGTAAGAAGCTGGGCTGGGTAGCGCGCGCGGCGGTGCAGGTGGCCGGCCGTGCAAGTCGCTGGCCGGCCGCTGTGCCGCGCCCTGCGAGCCTCTGGACCCGCCCGGCCTGACGAAAAAAAAGGGCCGATGCTTTCGCACCGGCGCGTCCAAAAAAAAAGGGCCGGTGCTTTCACACCGGCCCAAGGCATGTTCGCAGGAGGAACAAGGTGAGGCGGGCGGCCCTTGCCCGACAGGCGGGCCGCCCTGCCAATCTCAATAATTGTAGGCGCGTTCGCCATGCTCGCCGAGGTCCAGGCCTTCCAGTTCGACTTCCTGGCTGACCCGCAGGCCAGTGACGGCCTTGGCGATGAAGATGGCGATGGCGGTGCCGATGCTCGCCCAGATGATGGTCACGACGACCGCTTCGACCTGAACCAGCAGCTTGGCGCCGATTGCATAGTCTTCCGCGCCGGGGCCACCGAAGGCGGGCGAGTAGACGATGGCGGTGCCGATGGCGCCGATCATGCCGCCGATGCCGTGAATGCCGAAGGCATCCAGTGAGTCATCATAGCCAAGCTTGGGCTTGAGGACGGTGACGGCATAGAAGCAGACGATCGAGGCGACCGCGCCCAGGATGATCGCACCGAACGGGCCGGAGTTGCCGGCGGCCGGGGTGACGGCGACGAGGCCGGCGATGATGCCCGAGCAGAAGCCCAGAGCCGAACCCTTATGACCGTTCAGCTTTTCGGCAAGCATCCAGAAGAGGCCGGCGGAAGCGGTGGCGACGAAGGTGTTGATCATGGCCAAAGCGGCCGATCCATTCGCTTCCAGCGCCGAACCGGCGTTGAAGCCGAACCAGCCGACCCACAGCAGGCCGGTGCCGACGCCGGTCAGGACCAGCGAGTGCGGGGCCATCGGCTCCTTGGGGAAGCCGATGCGCTTGCCCAGGATGATGCAGGCCACCAGCGCGGAGACGCCCGCATTGATATGGACCACGGTGCCGCCCGCAAAGTCGAGGGCGCCGGCCTTGAAGAAGTAGCCCGAAGCCGCCCAGACCATGTGTGCGATCGGGAAATAGACGATCGTCAGCCAGACGGCAGCGAACACCATCACGGCCGAGAATTTGATGCGTTCGACCACCGAACCCAGCACCAGCGCCACGGTGATCGCGGCGAAGGTCATCTGGAAGCAGATGAAGACATATTCGGGGATTTCGACGCCTGCGGTGAAGGTCGCAGCCTGCGAAGCGGGCGTGACGCCCTTCAGGAACGCCTTGTCGAAGGTCGAGATGAAGTTGGAAAGGCCGCTGGTGTAGTCGGGGCCGAAGGCCATCGAATAGCCGTAGATCACCCAGATCAGCATCGCGAGGCACGCGGCCGCGCCGATTTGCGTCATTACCGACAGCATGTTCTTGCTGCGCACCAGGCCGCCGTAGAAGAGGGCGAGGCCGGGCAGGATCATGGCCAGGACCAGAACGGTGGAGGTCATCATCCAGGCGACGTCGCCCTTGTCGACCGTGGCGGCGGGCGCCGCCGCGTCCTGCGCCCAGGCAGGCAGCGCGGCGAACAGCGACAGGCCGGTTGCCCCCGCTATCCCGCAAAGTTTCTTGGAAAAGGTCATTATTTCCCCCTTCTTACAGCGCGGTTTCGCCGGTTTCGCCGGTGCGGATGCGCACGGCCTGACCGACATCGAGGACGAAGATCTTGCCATCGCCGATGGCGCCCGAATTGGCGGCCGCCTGGGTCGCTTCGACCACGCGCGGCGCAAGGTCGTCGTCGCAGACCACCTCGATCTTGATCTTCGGGACCATATTCGTCGAATATTCGGCGCCGCGGTAGATTTCGGTCTGCCCCTTCTGGCGGCCGAAGCCCTTCACTTCGCTGACCGTCATTCCTGCGATGCCGAGCGAGGAGAGTGCCTCGCGGACATCGTCAAGCTTGAACGGCTTGATGATAGCCATGACAAGTTTCATGTCGCCCCCTGTTACTGGTGTGCGAGGGCATACTCAGCAAGAGGCGTGCCAAAACGCTAATGACGCGTTAATGCGGGCTTGGATCGCGGCCGCCTATGATGCAGCGCCGAAAAAATGAGCAGCAGCCATTCTCTGCCTAAAAAATGGGCAGCTTTTTTACCAGCCAGCACCCTTGGCCGCCGCGTCTGCCTCTTCCGGCAGCGTTTCGCGGCCCAGAGCGGCGTTGCGATGCGGGAAACGGCCAAACCGGGCAATGGTTGCATGGTGCTGACGCGCAAAATCGAGCGACCGTTCGTCGCCTGCGCCTTCGAACAGGGTTAGCGACAAATCCTGATCCTCGATCGCCTCGCTATGTTGGAAGGGCATGTAGAAGAACAGCCGGCCTGCCCCGCCGATCTGGATATCATAGCCGTGCGCGATGGCGCCGCGCGCCACATCCCGGGCCAGCGCATCGGTGGCGAAGGCCTGCGCCGTTCCGCGGAACATATTGCGTGGCATCTGGTCGAACAGCAGGACCGCCGCCAACGCATCATCGGCCCGGTCGAGAAAGGTTTCGGGCGGCAGGGCCCGCCTGTCTTGCCATGTTTGACGATATTGCCGGGCGCATTGCCGGTCGAACGACGGGTCGTGGCTCCACCAGCCCGCTTCGCCTACCTGATTGAACCAGAAATCCAGCAGCGCCGCGGCCCAATCTGCGGTCACTGCATCATGGCTGTCGGTCAGCATGTTCATCCAAGTCTAATGACGGACGGCCGCTTCGGTTCCCGCCACTCATATATGAAAAGGCTCCGGTCGCCGCGCTGCCGTACGGAGACCCTGGCTTGTTACGTCGCCGTGCCGCCGACCGTCAGGCCTTCCATCAGCAAGGTCGGCTGGCCCACGCCCGCGGGCACGCTTTGCCCGCCCTTGCCGCACATGCCGATGCCTTCGTCCAAGGCCCAGTCGTTGCCGATGCCGGCCACCTTGGTCAGCGCGGTCGGGCCGTCGCCGATCAGGGTCGCGCCCTTGATCGGATCGGTCAGCTTGCCATTCTTCACCTTATAGGCTTCGGTGCAGGAGAAGACGAATTTGCCCGATACGATGTCCACCTGCCCGCCGCCGAAGCTCTTGGCGAAGATGCCGGACTTCATGCGGCTGAGCAATTCGGCCGGATCGTCCTGCCCGCCCTTGATGAAGGTGTTGGTCATGCGCGGCATGGGGGCATGGGCGTAGCTTTCGCGACGGCCGTTGCCGGTCGGCGCGACGCCCATCAGCCGGGCGTTGAGCCGGTCCTGCATATAGCCCTTGAGGATGCCGTCTTCGATGAGGATATTTTCCTGCGTCGGCGTGCCTTCGTCATCGATCGAGAGCGAGCCGCGGCGATTGAGAATGCTGCCGTCATCGACCACCGTGACGCCGGGCGCAGCGACCCGCTGGCCCACCCGGCCGGAAAAGGCACTGGTGCCCTTGCGGTTGAAGTCGCCTTCCAGGCCATGGCCGATCGCCTCATGCACCAGCACGCCCGGCCAGCCGGGGCCGAGCAGCACGGTCATTTCGCCCGCAGGCGCCGCGATCGATCGCATATTGACCTGCGCCTGGGCCAGCGCTTCGTCGATGGCGCGGTTCCAGACGGCGCGGTCCATCACTTCGTCATACAGATAGCGCCCGCCAATCCCGAACACGCCGGTTTCGCGGCGGCCATTTTCTTCCAGGATGATGGAGACGTTCAGGCGGACGAGCGGACGGATGTCGGTCGCGGTGAAGCCGTCGGCACGGATGATCTCAACCACCGACCAGCTGCCGGCCAGGCTGACCGACACCTGCGCCACACGCGGGTCGCGGGCGCGGGCGGCGGCATCGATCTCGGCGCACAGCTTCACCTTTTCGGCGAAGGGGACGATCTCCAGCGGGTTGGCGTCGGTATAGAGGTGGCGATTGGTGCGCTGGGGCGGCGGCGCGGGCGGGCTGCTGGCCGGATCGAGCAGGGTCAGCGTCTGCGCCGCCTTGCGGATCGCCGCTTCGCTGATGTCATTGGCGTGGGCGAAGCCGGTCATTTCGCCCGATACGCCGCGCAGGCCGAAGCCCGCGTCGGTCGAATAATCGGCGGTCTTGAGTCGTCCGTCGTCGAAGCCGAAGCTCTCGCTTGCCCGATATTGCAGGTAGAGTTCGCCGTCGTCGCAGGCTTTCAACGCCTCGGCGGTCAGGCGCCGGGCGCCATCGGGATCGAGCAGACCCGCACGATAGAGCAGGCCGCGGGCGTCAGTGAAGCCGGGGGTGAACAGGGGAGCGAGATCGGTCATGCCGCCCGATATAGGGGCGGCGGTCCCCAAGCCCAATGGAAATTTTAAAGGCTGGCGCCCGATGCGATATCCGGCTTGGTCACGATCTCGCCATTGTCGGCAGCGCCGCCGATCAGCACGAAGCGCCGGTCGCAATAGCCGCAATCGACATAGCCATGTTCGTCGATCTCCAGGAAGACGCGGGGGTGGCCAAGCGCGGCAGGGATATCTCCGCTGCCGTCGCAGGACACGCGGGATTTGGAGACTCGGAGGATTTCGGGCGGTTGGATCATGGGACGCGGGATTAGCAGCGGCCGCGCTGCGCCGCAATATCCGCCGTTACATCAATGGCAGGCGATGGCGGGTGCACGGCCTGGGGCCGTCCGCCTTGGCCGCATTGGCGACGGAATGCCAGCGTGTGCAATCGCTGACCGCTATCACCGCCAGCGGCGACAACATCAGCATGAGAGGCATGAACGTGCCGCCGAAGAAAGCTGCGAATGGCATGCAGTAACAATGCGATATCCATGCTTGCTGCACGATGAACGTTACGGATGCGGATTGATGGCGGTGCTGGCCCGCGCCCGCCTGTTTTGTCATAAGCGGTCCTCGGGACCGCTTCTTCATCGGTGAAACTGGTGGGCGATGACGGGCTCGAACCGCCGACATTCTCGGTGTAAACGAGACGCTCTACCAACTGAGCTAATCGCCCCCTCTCGGGAGAGCGCCTATCTACGGCAAAAAGCGCGGCGGTCAAGGGTGGAAGGACATGATCAGGCGCCGAGCAGGCGGCGGCTGGCGCCGAACCAGCGGGTGAGCGCATCGGCAGCCTCCTGCGCCAGAGCGATGAAGACGCGGCGGCCATCATGCGGGTCGGCATGCCGTTCCACCAGTCCCTTGTCGGTGAGCGTCCGAATCCAGCGCAGCGCGGTGGTCGGTGGCACGGCAGCGGCGATGCAGAGGCTCGACACCGAGACCCGCTCATGGTCCAGCCGGGCGGCAAGCAGGTCCAGCATCATGTCCCAGGCCGGATCGGCGAACAGATCGCCGGGCAGGAAGTCTGCGCGGATGCGCCGGGCGCGCAACAGGTCGCGGACCTGGGCGGCGGTGATCGCGGGCGCGGCTTTCTCCGCCGTCTGGGCCAGCGACCCGACAGTCGCGCCGATCGGGGCCAGCGCAGGCATCCCGATATAGTCGCTCGGCCGATCGGAAATGCGCGGACCCAGGTCGAAGCTGGGCGTCGCCATCCGCGTTCGCTCCGTCAGCGCGTCTAGCGTGCGGGCGAGGCGGCCTACCTCCTCGCTCAACTGCTGGAGCCGGGCGCCTTCCCGGTCGACTTCATGGACATGACCGACGACCGGCCGATGTTCGCCCGCGGCGACCAGCGCCGCGGCCAGTTCGGTGCGGTCGGGATCGCAGAGCAATTGCGTATGCGGGCCGCGCAGGCAGGCGAAGGCGAGTTCCACCGTTTCCCACCCGGCGACCAGGATCACCGCCATGCCATTCTGGATCGCCTGAGTTTCGAGCTGCACCAGCAGCCGTTCCAGCAGCGGCGTCATGGCCGGGCAGAAGAACAGGACCGTGTCGCACTGGGCCTGAAGGTCGAGCCGGACCGGGGCGTCGGCCAGCGCGGTCACGCCCAGCAGGCGGAAGCCCGCCGCCGCGGCCACCGGCGCCAGGTCGGGCGCGTCCATCCGGTCCGCGATCACCAGCAGGCTGGCGCGCTCGTCGCGCGGCGCCAGCGGAGTGGCCTGGCCGGTCAGGGGGTGGGCGTAGGAGAAATCTTCCATCATGATCCGAATCCTGTTCTACCTTCGTTCCGGAGAATAAAGCAAGAACGGATCGTTTCAGCCCCACACAATGCCCGTTATGGATAGGGTCTGGAGCAAAGCCGTCGCAGGGTTGCGCGCCTCGCCCATCTGGCGCGATCTTTCGTCCAGCTTGTCGCCGTTTTGGCGGGAGAATGCAGGAAGTTTCCTATCCTCCCAACAAAGGATGAAGCCACCTCCATAATGGAGTCAATTGTCACACCGCCGTCGCGCGGGCGAAATCGAGGTAGAGCGCGCGCAGTCGCATCGCGACCGGGCCGGGCGTGCCGTCGCCCACTGCCTGCCCGTCGATCCGGACCACCGGCAGGCACAGGGTCGAGGCGCTGGTGATGAACGCCTCCTTGGCGGCCAGCGCTTCATCGACGGTGAAGGCGCGGCGGATGACGGCGATGCCGCTTTCCTCCGCCAGCGCCGTCAGCGCCGCGCCGGTGCAGCCGGCCAGCACCGACTGGCTGTAGGGGCGGGTGACGATGCCTTCGTCGGTGACGATGAAGGCGGTGGACGATGCGCCTTCGGTGACGAACCCGTCCTCGACCATCCAGGCTTCCTGCGCGCCGGCGTCCTTGGCGGCCTGCTTGGCCATGGCTTGCGCGAGCAGCCCGACGCTCTTGATGTCGCGCCGCGCCCAGCGCAGGTCGGGCATGGTCGCGACGGCGATGCCGGTCTGCACGCCGGGCAGATCGACCACCGGCTTGTCCTGCATGAACATGAACAGGGTTGGCTGGATGTCGGGCGAGGCGATGAAGTCGCGGCTGGCGTCGGCGCCGCGGGTGATCTGGAGATAGACGAGGCCTTCGGTCAGGCCGCTGCGGGCGACCAGTTCCTTCTGCGCGGCTTCGATGTCGGCCAGGCTGAGCGGCAGGGCGATGCCGATCGCGGCGGTGGAACGTTCCAGCCGGGCGAGATGGCTGGCGCTGTCGACCAGCCTGCCGTCGATCACGGCTGCGACTTCGTAAATGCCGTCGGCAAACAGGAAGCCGCGGTCGAGCGGGGAAATGCGGACGTCTTCGAGGGGCAGGAAGCGGCCGTTCAGATAGGCGATGGCGGTTGAGGCGGACATGGGGGCGGGTGCGATCCTTATCGGGTGGGTTTGGCCGCCGCTTTTGCCGGTCGGGTCTGCGGGGTCAAGGGGTGAGGGGCAAGGACCGTCGCGGTCGGGTCACGCATCGAAGTTCACACCGTCGCTGGCGTTTTTTCGGGGACTGAGGATTCGAGAATGCGACGGAATGGCGTGGGTGAGGCAGGGCGCGCGTCGCGGTCAGGCCTCGGTTGAGTCTCGCATAGGTATCGCGGACGCGCCACCTGGGTCACGCCTACGCGCCTGTGACGCGCCATCCGGGTCACGGGGTATGGGATGGGGTGGGAGACAGGGCGTTGTTGCATCCCGCAGGGTAGATCAGAGAAAATCCTACATTGGAAGGGTTGGTTGAGGGAGGGATGTCGAGGTAAGGGACGCGTCGTGGA